>DATCCP010000302.1:0-3808 GCA_036511215.1 Candidatus Krumholzibacteriaceae bacterium | reverse complement strand
CGGGGGAGAATGGATTTGCCGAGAGAATGGGGCGAGGAATGAGAATGAGAAGAACGAGAAACGTAACGCCCGCGATTCGCCGCAACGGGCCGCGCATTTTCATGGTATCCTCCCTCGCTTGCGGACCTCTTATGCATGCAGGACAGTAGCGCCATGATGCAACAAGGGAAATGGCTTGTAAATAGAATGTTGCGCGGGTTATAGTGCCGTCAGTTCCAGGAAGCCGAAAAACGTATCACCGCACAGACAAGGGGGGAAGTTTCCCATGCCCGAGGAACACAAGAAGCTTCATCCGGCGGCGTTCAGGGAGCTGAAGGCCGGTGAGACCTACGAGCCGATCGTGCCCGCGTCCGAGTCTCCGCTCGAAGTGACGATCCGCTCCGTCGGGATCGGCCTCGTTATGGCGATCATATTCTCGCTCGCCTCGGCCTACCTCGCGCTCAAGGCGGGGCAGGGGATGGAGCCCGCGATTCCGATTGCGATCCTCGCGGTCGGCATGGCGGGGCTCTTCGCGCGGCGGAGCACGATCCTCGAGAACGTCATCATCCAGTCGATCGGCGCGGCCTCGGGCGCGGTCGTCGCCGGAGCCGTTTTCACTATCCCTGCGCTCTATATGCTCGGCCTCAAGGTCTCTTTCTGGCAGATATTCCTCACCGCGTTCTTCGGCGGATGTCTCGGCGTTTTCTTCCTCATTCCGCTTCGCCAGTTTCTCATGGTCAAGGAGCACGGGAAGCTCCCGTTCCCCGAGGCGATGGCGACGACCGAGATCCTCGTCACGGGCGAAGGCGCGGGCGCCCAGGCCAAGATCCTCATCTGGAGCGCATCGATTGCGTTTCTCTTTGACCTTTGCGTGCTCACGTTCGGCCTCTGGCGCGAGATTGTCACATTCCACTCGGTCAAATTCGGCTCGTGGCTCGAGAACCGCTTCGCGATGGCCTTTCGCGTCGACGGCCTCGCCGCGATCGTCGGGCTCGGCTACATCGTCGGGCTCAAGTACGCCTCGATCATCGCGTCGGGGAGCTTCCTCTCGTACCTCGTGTTCATCCCGTTCGTCCATTACATCGGGGGGCACCTCAGCGGGATTATTCCCCCGGGCACCGTTCCAATCTCCGAGATGGGCGTGGACGACATATTCAGGAACTACGTGCGGCTCATCGGCATCGGCGGTATCGCCGGCGCCGGCATCATGGGGATAATCCGGAGCTTCCCGTCGATCGTGCAGTCCTTCAGCATCGGAATCAAGGGCATCGCCGCGGCGCGCGAGGGGCAGGGAAACGTCGCGCGGACAGACCACAATCTGAGCATGCGCGACGTGCTCATCGGAATCGCCGCCGTCGCCGTGTGCCTCTTCATATTCTTCAGGACCGGCCTCACCGGGACGTCCGTCGGGCTCGTCGGAGTCGCGATCGCGCTCGTCATATCGTTCCTCTTCACGCTCGTCGCCGCGCGGGCGATCGGCCTCATCGGCACAAACCCCGTATCGGGAATGACACTCGTGACCCTCATCATCACGAGCGTCATCCTGGCCAGGATGGGCCTCTCCGGCGAGCGGGGAATGTTCGTCGCGCTCATCATCGGCGGCGTCGTGTGTACGGCGCTCGCCGTGGCGGGCGCATTCGCCACGGACCTCAAGATCGGCTACTGGATCGGTTCGACCCCGCGCAACCAGCAGATGTTCAAGTTCTCGGGGGTCCTCGTCTCGGCGGTGGCCTGCGCGCTGGCCATGATGCTCCTCGGGAGCACGTACCAGTTCGGTTCCCAGCAGATGCCGGCGCCCCAGGCATCCGCGATGCGCGAGATCATCGTCGGGCTCATGGGAGGCGGCGCCGGGGTCCAGTGGATTCTCTTCGCCTTCGGCGTCATCATATCGGTGATCCTCGCGCTCTCGGGCGTGCCGGCGCTGGCCTTCGCCCTGGGGATGTATCTCCCGATCCAGCTCAACACGGCGGTGCTCCTCGGCGGATTCATCGCGTATCTCGTCGGGAAGAGTGCCAGGGACGAGAAGATCGCAAAGGAGCGCGGCGAGAGAGGCGTCCTCGTCGCCTCGGGCTACATTGCGGGAGGCTCGATCGCGGGGGTCGTCGCAGCGGTTATCGCGGCCGCGGGCTTGCAGGCGCGCCTCACAGTGCCCTGGCCCGGCACAAGCCTCGATTCGTGGGGGGAGATTCTCGCAATTGTCATGGTCGTTCTTCTCTCGGTGTTCATGTACCGGTACTCGACGAGAAGCAGCCACGCGAAATAGTCCGGGAAGCGGCCGGACTAAACAATCGAGCGGGCAATGAAGCGGGATCCGGAAAATCCCACGTACGATCATAGCCTGGATACCCTGTGCTCCGAGTCGGGGTACAAGTTCCAGCGGGAGAAGTACGGCCCGAAGCTCGCCTTCATGAAGAGCTACTTCGGCGAGCGCTTTGCCAGGGTCTCGCTCCTTGACGTCGGCGTGGGATACGGCATATTCCTCAAGATCGCCGCCGAAGACTACGGTATCCGCAATCTCTCCGGCATGGATCCGTATCCGAATTCAATCGAGCTCGCGAAGAAAATGACAACGGCGCGGATCGAGCTCGGGAGCCTCTTCGATGAGAGATGGCCTTTCGCGGAACATTCCTTTGATGTGATCACGTGCTTCGACGTGCTCGAGCATATCGAGAAGCCCGATGAGTTCTTCGTCAATGCTGCTCGCTACCTTCGGGGCGGCGGCATCGTCCTCATCTCGACGCCGAACAAGAGCCTTCCGTACCGCATGCGGTCCATTCCGCTCATCGGCTTCCCCGACACGAACCCGACGCACATCAACGTGCAGCCCCCTTCATATTGGGAAAATGTCGCCGCGCGCAACGGCTACGAGATCGTGGCGTCATGGAAGGGTGAATACCTCACGCACATCAGGCTCATTCCAAAGATATTGAAGGTGCTCTGCGCTGCTCTTCGGATCGACGCCCGGAAGATGCCCCTTGTGAACGCTTTCGAGCAGGCATTCGTTATGGTCGCGCGGCCAGCGAATCAAGGGGTGCAGGGATGATCGGTAAGACGGTCTCTCATTACAGAATCCTCGAGAAGCTTGGGCAAGGCGGGATGGGCGTCGTGTACAAGGCCGAGGACACGAAGCTCAAGCGCACCGTCGCGCTCAAGTTCCTCCCGTCGGAGCTCACTCGCGGCGCCGACGCCAAAGCGAGGTTCATCCAGGAAGCGCAGGCTGCTTGTGCTCTCGATCACCCGGATATCTGTACGATCTACGAGATTGATGAAACCGGAGACGGCCAGTTGTTCATCGCCATGGCCCTCTATGAAGGTGAGACGCTTAAGCAGAAAATCGAGCGTGGCCCCCTCGCCATTGAGGAGGCTGTCGAAATCGCCATGCGGGTCGCACAGGGTCTTGGTCGAGCGCACGAAGCAGGGATTGTCCATCGGGACATCAAGCCCGGAAATATCATGATCACCGACCGGGGCGACGTAAAGATCGTGGACTTCGGCTTGGCGAAGCTCGCGGGGCAGGCGAAGCTCACGAAGACGGGTTCGACGCTGGGGACGGCAGCGTATATGTCTCCCGAGCAGGCACGGGGGGAGGAGGTCGATCGCCGAACGGACATCTGGTCATTGGGGGTGGTGCTCTACGAGATGCTGACGGGGCAACTGCCGTTCAAGGGGGAGCACGAAGCCGCATTGCTCTATGCTATTGTGCACGAGAAGCCGGAGGCGCTTTCGTCGCTGAGGTCGGATGCCCCTGCGCCTCTTTCGTCACTCATTTCAAAGGTGTTGCAGAAAGATCGTGCGCTGCGGTATCAAACAGCTGAGGAGCTTGTGATTG
>DATCCP010000301.1:0-2630 GCA_036511215.1 Candidatus Krumholzibacteriaceae bacterium | reverse complement strand
CGCGAGCACTGGCGCGGTATCGTCGTCAACGGCGCGATCGAGAAAGGGATCTTCTCATGGAAACCTCCGGCGGGCTGGGTGGAGTACCGGCTGCGGGAGCTCGAGGACGGTCTCCTGAAGCCCGGCGGCGAGGCGCCCGATTTCGACCTCACGCTCATCGACGGAACGCGATTCCGCCTGTCGGAGAACCGTGGGAAGATCGTATGGCTCTCATTCTGGCGGCTCAGCTGCATTCCGTGCCGGAAGGAGCTCCGGGAGCTGCAGAAGCTGTACGACAAGCATGCGAAAGACGGTCTCGTGGTCCTCGGCTTCGACTGCTCCGACGACAGGGTCCTCGCGGCGGAATTTCTCCGCGAACAGGCCATCGCCTTTCCGAGCATCGCCGACACGACAGCGGCCGCGCGGGAGGTCTTCTATGAGAAGTACCAGATCGCGAAGGGGCAGGGCGCGGTTCCGCTCAATTACATCATAGACAGGCAGGGGAGAGTGGTCGCGGGATGGTACGGCTACGCTCGGGGGGACAGCCGGGGGATCGAGATCCTGCGGAGGCTGGGGATCGCGAGATAGGGCCGCGCTGCGCCCGTCCGCATTTTTTCTGCATTTCTCCCACAATGGCCTTGCAAAGTCGAGGCGTCTGTAATACAGTAGGGTCGGCTCGGGAGGTGGTGGTGGATGATGTGGTGGAGCCTTTTTTGTTTGCGTTCATTCCGCACTGTTGTTCTCTCCGTTTTCCTTCTCTCCGTCGGTGTGTTCCCATGCGTCGCAGGCGTCGTCATCAACGAGGTCTACTACGACCATCCCGGGAGGGATGAGGGTTGGGAGTTCGTCGAGCTCTACAACGCCGGGGAAACCGCCTGCGATCTCTCGGGATGGAGCCTCGAGTCGCTTGACGGCGCTTCGGGACGCAAGGCCACGATCTGGACAGCGGCCGCCGGCACACGAATCGGACCGGGAGAGCTCATCTGCGTCGCGGGGAGCTCCCGCGGCGCCGCGAGCGGCTTCGCTCTCAAGGGCTCGCTCGGGAACGGCCCCGACGCGGTGCGGCTCGTCTCTCCCTCCGGAGTCGCCGATCTCGTGGGTTACGGCGCCCTCACATCGAGCGATCTCTATGAAGGCGACCCGGCGCCGGATGTCGCGCCCGGCGTGAGCCTCGCGCGCAGGCCCGACGGCTTCGACACGAACCGCAACAATCTCGACCTCGTTCCGGCGCTTCCGTCCCCGGGGCGCAGGAACTTCTTCGGGCGCGACGCCGGAGTCCACATCAGGGGGGAGGAGATGCTCCCGTGCCGGGGATCCATCTTTTCCCTGAAAGTCGGGATCACGAACTGCGGCATCGATCCGTTCGAGGGCAGCGTGTCCATCGAGGCGGAGCTCCTCGATAACGGCCGAGTCTCGTCGTCGGGGCGCTCGGATGCGGTGCTCTCTCTCGCGGCGTCTGCGGCCGATTCCGTGGAGATACCGCTCACCGCTCCCGAATCGGCGCGTTTCGAGATCAGGGCGTATCTGGCTGGTGCTCCCGATGAGAACGCTTCCAATGATTCCGTGCTCGTCTCCCTCGGGTCGTCCCCCGGGGTCATCGTGATAAACGAAATCATGTATCGCCCGGCTCAAGGGATGAGCGAATGGGTCGAGCTCGAGAACACGTCCGGCGATTCATGCAGCCTGAAAGCCTGGACCCTCTGCGACGGCACCGGCTCGAGGCGCCTCGTCTCTTCGCATGACATTCTGATTCCGCCGGGGGGCTTCGCGGTTCTCGCGAAGGACTCGGCCTCTTTCAGAAATGAGTTTCCCTCCTGCCGCGCGCCGGTGACGAGCCCCGAGGGCGGCTGGCCAACCCTGAATGATACGGACCGCGGCGAGGTCGCCGACCTCGTCGAACTGTTCGACGCGGACGGCGTTCTCGTGGAACGCGTCTCGTACCACGATCTCCTCGGGAGCGAGCGGGGGCGGAGCATCGAGCGCGTCTCGGCGGACGTCTGCAGCGCTCGAGCGGGGGGGATCTGGCATCGATGCGCCGCGCGCGCGCGTGCGACTCCCGGCGAGGAGAACTCCACGCGCCTCGAGAAGGCGCCCCCGCGCCACGGGATCGCGATCTCACCCAATCCCTTCAGCCTGAAGCGGGACGGCGAGACTGCGATAACGGGACAGCGCGGGGACGATGAGGCTGGTGTCGTGGTGCGGATTTTCGATCTCGGCGGCATCGAGGTGAGGCGCATCTTCGGCGAATGCGGAGGCGCTTCCGTTTTCTCGAGCCGGTGGGACGGTCGGGCGAATGACGGGTCGCGGGTGCGAACCGGTCTGTACGTGTGTCTCGTCGAGTACGTGGGAGCGGGAGGTGGGGTGTGCAGAAGAGAGAAGAAATGCATCGCGGTGGCGGGTTACTAGCGCGGTGCACGGTATGCGGGGCGATGCTCGCCGTGATCTGTTGTTTCAACGCACTTGAGGTTCTCGCCTCGGAGTGTCCCCTGTGGCTCTTCGATCGGGACCGGCCGGGCATGGCCGCAGGAGGCGAGGTCTTCGGGGATGGTGCTCCCGTGAAGACCCGAGCCGGGTTTCTCTCGACCATTTCCGATCCGTATCTCCTTGACGGGCTCGTCGCGTGCGATCTCGTGGCGGGACTCGAAACGCCC
>DATCCP010000300.1:0-8164 GCA_036511215.1 Candidatus Krumholzibacteriaceae bacterium | reverse complement strand
GAGGTATGGACCTTGAAGATGTTGTCGCGGTTCATGAGGGCGAGGTTCGCCGCCGTGCGATCGGTCGAGCCGTCGTCGACGACGATAGTCTCGACGGCACAGGGAAACTGAACGCGCGTGAGCGACTCAAGCACGTGCGAGATCGTGCTCTCCTCGTTGAATACCGGCACGATGATCGACAGCTTCATATCCGACCTAGCGTGCGAGAACTACCTTGCGGACGAACACTCTGTCCCCGACCCGCAGCCTCGCAAAATATATGCCGCTTGCGACCGCTCGTCCGGTATTTTCGAGCCCGTTCCAGGTGACCGAATACCGCCCCGCGGAGAGCTTCCCCTCCTTGAGCACCGCGACCACGCGCCCCGAGACGTCGTAGAGCCGCAGGGACACGAACGCCACCCCGCCCCCCGGCGCATCACCGGCGCCGACGGTGAAGGTCAGGGTCGTCGCGGGATTGAACGGATTGGGATAGTTCTGCTCGAGGCTCGACAGGGGCGCCGGCGGCGTGGCGGCCGTAAGATCCGTCACCTGCCGCGCGGCGAGATCGCTCCGTCCGCTCGCCTGCCCTTCGGCGTCGAACGCCCTGACATAGTAGAGGAAGCTCCCGAGCTCCTGAGGCCAGCGGTGGAACCACGTATGGACGATGTTCGACGCTATCACGGAGCTCCGCTCCACGCGCGTCACGGGACTCACGAGGTCGATGTATATGCCTTCGTTGTTCACCGACTCGTCGGTCACGTAAACGAATCGCAGGAGGGCAAAGCCCGTCTCGGTCACCATGAGATTCGTGAGATCGAAGGTCGCGCTGACCCAGCCTCCCGAGGAGCCCGTGATCCCGTTTCCGCTGTTGTTGCCGTTCGGATTGACGTTCGTCGTCCGGTTGCCCGGCAAGGTCACCCAGTTCTTGCCGTCGTCGGTGCTTCCCTCGAGGTACGCGTAATCCCAGCCGCTCTCGATATCGTACCAGAGCCGGCACGTAAGAACCGTCGGAAGCCCCACGGGATAGATGTTCACCATGCGCAGGTCGCGATGGAGATAGTCCCCGCGCCCCGAATAGTAGCTGTACGAGCCCGCGTACGCGCGCGTGTTCGAAAGAACAAAGCCCTCGGCATTCCAGAGCGCATCGGATGCCTCGACTGAATCGGTCCCGGTCGTGAGGTTCTTGATCTCGGTGAGCTCGTAGGACACCGGAGGATTCGGGTCGTGCGTAGCCCCGCCCGACCAGCTGATCTCGAACGCCGGGGGATTGAGCGTCGTAACGGGATTCATCTGCGGCGCCCAGGGTCCCAGAAGCCGGTACGGATTGTCGGCGAGCGTGAGGAGCGTGAGGTTGAGGCCGAGCACCTTGTTGAAGGTCGGGAGGATGAGGTTTTCCGGGGGCGAAAACCCTCCCTCATCCCACGAGTTGAGCTCGACCGTGAAGCCATGGACGACGCCCTTGGTCTGGACGTCCCCGTAAAGCCAGTCGTCGCTGTCGCCGTTCGTAAGGTAGATGGCGCCCGAGGCCACGTTCCCGGCGAGGTAATCGTTGCCGTGTTTGAGCGTGTCGCCCAGTGCCGCGAAGAGCTCCTGATCCATCGTATTGAGCGGCGCGTATCCCCATGGATAGAGGATGTCGTCGCCGTAGGAATGGTATGAGAGGCTGAGCGTGAAATGGTGCTTGGCGCAGAAGTTGCGGACGGCCTGGGTTTCGGGTTCGCTGAAGGCGGCGCTTCCGCGGTAGACGTCCGAGGCTGGAGTCGGCGAGCTCCCGACGTTGTCGTATCCCCAGTTGTACCCGTAGTTCCTGTTGATATCGACGCCGAAGCTCCCGTCGCCGTTGACCCTCCGGTTCTTCCGCCACCAGTTGACGGAGGAGCCGCTGTGGTTGACCTCGACCCAGTAGTGTCCGTCGATGTTGATCATGGGGGCAATCCAGATCTCGCGCGTGTTGACGATATTCGTGACGACCGGATCGGTCCCGTAATTGGCGAGGAGATATTTCGCCAGCCGCATCGGAACCTCGACCGACATGAGCTCGCGTGCGTGGTGGCAGCCCATGATGAAGACCTCGGGCTCGTTCTCGTCGACGTTCACGTTGTCCGATATCTTGATCGCCCTGATGCGGATTCCCTGGTAGGTCGTTCCGAGCGTGTCGATGCGCGCGAGCGTCGGATGCGCCGCCACGAGACTGTCGAGCCCCGCCTCCATCTCGGCATGCGTGTAGTATGCGCCGAGATTCGCGTCGAGCGTAGCGGGGGCGAGAAGGTTGATCCTGTCGAGCAAGGAGACGGAGGCGCCTTTCGACGAGATCCATGCGAGCTGCTCGTCCGTGACAGCGAGATCCACGCGCCCGTCGGGGTAGACGTGCATGATGTCGACTCCCCGCTCGACGAGGGCCTTTTGCGTAATCCCCTTCGATAGCTTCGTGCGAACGACCGCCGTCGCGGGCTGGCTTTGCGCGCGAGATTCGAGCGACGCTCCCCCGATGAACGCGAGCGTCGCGAGAACGAGCAGGATGTATTTCGTCATGAAGGCCTCCTCGCCGGGCACCGATGATTGTCTCCCCAGACACCGGACCACTAATTCATTCAATTGTACTATGTAACGCACGTTATGACAAGCCCATATTGAAGGCCCCCGGAGACGTGGAGCCGAAGCTTTCCCTTGATTTTTCGCTCGTGAGCCCCTACCTTAGCCTGCATGGTGACGTATCGCTACTCATGCGAGAAATGCGGCCACGAGTTCGATTGCGAGCAGCGTATCACGGCCCCCCCGAGAAAGCGCTGCCCCAAATGCCGGGGGAACGTGTACCGGGTGATCCAGGCGGTCAGCCACATCCTCAAGGGAAGCGGCTTTTACAAGACCGACCACCGCACGAAGGATTTCAAGAAGAGAGAGAAAGAGGAATCGGCCGGAACCCCGGCCCCGGCCGATCACGATTCGAAAAAGCAGACGGAGAAGAAGTAGGATCCCCTCCTACTCGGTGTGCACCGCCCCCGAGCCGTTCCCCGAACAGGTCGAGCCCTTGTACTTCTTGAGCACGTCGTCGAGGATGAGCGCCGCCTCGTCGATCTCGTTCTTCTTCACGTTGAGCGGTGGGCGGAAGCGGATCGTCTTGACGCCGCATTTGAGTATGATGAGTCCGTGCTTGATGCAGGACGTGACGATCGCGTCGCGGCACGCCGCGTTGCAGACATCGAAGGCGCAGAAGAGGCCCCTGCCGCGGGCATTCGAGATGAACTCCGGATAGCGGCCCTCGAGGGTCTTCAGGTGCGCGAGCAACATCTCCCCCGTTTTCGCCGCGTTCTCGACGAGATTCTCCTCGTCGATGATCTCGAAGATTCTCTTGGCGCGGTACATGTCGACGAGGTTCCCGCCCCAGGTCGAGTTGATGCGGCTCGGTATCTTGAAGACGCTCTCGACTTCGTTGAGGCGGTTCCCGGCCATGATGCCGCATACCTGGGGCTTCTTGCCGAACGCGAGGATGTCCGGAGTGGCGCCGAAGTGCTCGTAGCACCACATCTTTCCCGTCATGCCGACGCCGGTCTGCACCTCGTCGAAGACGAGGATCGCCTCGCGCTCGTCGGCGATCCTGCGGAGCTCCCTGAAGAACTCGCCCCGGAAATGGTTGTCCCCGCCCTCTCCCTGGATCGGCTCGATGATGATCGCGGCGATGTCGTCCTTGTTGTCGCTGAACGCCTTCTCGATCGCGTCGAGCGCGCGCTTCTCGGCGGCGACGACCTCGCCCAGGTGCTTCTCGAGCGGGAAGACGATCTTCGGGTTCTCGATGCGCGGCCAGTTGAACTTGGGATAGTAGTTCACCTTCGTCGGATCGGTATTCGTCAGGGACATCGTGTAGCCGGTGCGGCCGTGGAACGCCTCGCGGAAGTGAATGACCTGGCGCCCCCGTTCCTCCTGGTAACCCCTCGCGAAGTTCTTGCGCACCTTCCAGTCGAACGCCGCCTTCAGGGCGTTCTCGATCCCGAGGGCGCCGCCGTCGATGAAGAAGAGGTTCGGGAGGCTCTCCGGAACGGCCAGGCGCGCGAAGGTCTCGACGAACTCGGCCATCTCAACCGTGTAGAGGTCGGAGTTCGAAGGCTTGGTGATGGCCATTTCTCCGATCCTCTTGTAGAAGCTTTTCTCCCTGAGTCCGGGATGGTTGTGCCCCAGGGCGTTCGAGGCGAAGAACGTGAAGAAATCGACGTACTCCCGGCCCGTGGCCTTGTCGATCATGTACGAGCCGTGGCTCTTGTCCATGTCGAGAACGAACGGGAAGCCGTCAACAAGCATGTGCCGGGCGAGGGACGCATGCACGTCGGCCGGGGCGATACTGACCTTGCCATGGAGCTTGCCGCTGGCCATCCTCCACCTCTCTGGTTCAATTAATTGCAAAATAAAAGGTTAGGCAACCGGAAACAACGCGTATCAAACGGAATTGTCGCCGCGAATATATCAACTATCGCGTGATATTTCAACTATTTTTTTGCGAGACGGCAAGCGCTGCGGCACCGCGAAAAATGGACAAGGGACGCCCGGCGAGCGTGCGTCCCTTGGTCCCAAGGCTGAGATGGTCAGCCTTCACGCACCCAAGTGCCCCCGTCAGTAGCCGGGGAACCTGTCGAACCGCTCACGTCGATTCTCGGGCCAGAAGGTCCTCGTGCTGAGGAGAGCCGAGTTCTCGTCGAAGGTGAACTCGAGCCCGAGATCGTAGTACGTCCAGCGCTCGACGACGCGGCCGTACCCGCGCACGCGGAGGCGATGCACGGGATAGCCGTAGTCCTGGTAGACCACGAGCATGTCCTTCTGGAGGTTTTCGACGAAGTATACGCTTTGCAGGTACTTGCGGCCCTTCTTGCTCTGCTCGAAGGTGATCGCCTCGACCGCCGTCGCGCCGAGAAGGGCTGCGAGCGCCATGATCAGAATGATGCGTTTTGCCATCATCCTCACATCCTTTCGCCTGATGCGGAGCGCACGTTGTTTTACTTGCCGCCCTTCACGTATTGAGTATACCATAAACGACCTTGTCGTTTCAAGTTGCTCCTTGGAGTTGCGAAAGGTTTCCGGTTGTGACTTCCACCCTCCGCGAAAAGCCCGGTTCGGCCGCGCCGATGATGCCCCTCCTCGTGCTCCTCTTCGTCATCTGGTCGAACTCCTTCACCGCGATCAAATACCTGCGCGGGGTGTTGAGCCCGACGGATCTCGTGCTCGCGCGGTACCTCCCGGCGGCTGTCTTCTGCCTCATCTGCCTCCTCGCGGTGCCCGCGCTGCGGAGAGAGAGCGTCGCCGTCCTGAGGCGGGCGCCGCTCAGGCTCGTCGCCATGGGGCTCACGGGAATCGCGGGCTACAACTTTTTCCTCTACATCGGCCAGAGCGAGGTCAAGCCGGGCGCGGCGGCCCTCCTCACGACACTCTCGCCGTTTTTCACGCTGCTCGGGGCCATCATCTTTCTCAAGGAGCGCGTGCCGCTCAGGAGGGCGCTCGGCATCGTCATCGCCTTTGCGGGACTCTACGTCGTCGTGCGCTGGGGAAGGGTGGGGCTCGGCCGGGTGACGGGGGGCTCCCACGCGGAGCTCCGTTACGTCCTCATCACCGCTCTCGCCCCTCTGTGCTGGTCGATCTATACGATCATCGGGAAGAACCTTCTCTCGAAAACATCCGCCGTGACCGTCACGTACCTGACGATCATTATCGGGACGCTGCCCTTTCTCGGGGCGACGGGTCGCGTGTTCGTCCACGTCGCCGCATCATTCACGGCGCTTCACTGGATCGCGCTCGCCCACCTCACCGTGCTCTGCACCCTCGTGGGATTCTGGATCTGGTTCGCGGCCCTCAAGTCCCTGCCCACGACGCTCGTGGCCTCGTTCGTCTACCTCAATCCGCCGTTGGCCGCGCTCTTCGGAAGCCTCTTCTTCGGTGAGGAGATCACGAGGTTCTTCCTCCTCGGCTCCGCCGTCGTGCTCCTCGGCCTCTACCTCGCTCAAAGTAATAAGCAGAATTAATTGAGATATGACGGGGGGAGGGCCGCATTAATGCGGCGAGCCTCATTGACAGGTATTGAAATCAGGGCTATAATGGAAATGGTGGTCCCTGCTGAAACAGTGAGGCGGGTAGTCTTGGAAAAAAATAAAACCGCGGGCTCAGCTCTTCAATAAAGAGATGCGTCCCAGGACGGCTGCCCACTCTTCAGCGGGGACTCTTTTTGCCTCGAAACGGTCCCCGCCATGAGGCCGCGCCTACTCTTCCCAGCTATCGATAGCCCCGGCGCTGACGTACACATACCGCTTCTTGTTCTTCTGGTGAATGTCTTTGTACATCCACTGCTCCTCGAGCTTGCCCGAGAGCTCGTTGCTCTTCATTTCGTCGGGATAGCCCCACGCCTCGATGGCCGCTTCACGCTTCATTCCCTTGAAGAGCGTGTGCTCGAAGATGGCCTTGGCCGTTTTCTTCCCGTACTTCCGGAGATTCATACGGTAGCGGTACTCCGGCTTCGTGAACCAGAATAGCTGGTTGAGCTTTTCCTCGACGGCCGCCATGGTGAGCGGACGCTCGAGGGCGAGGCCGTGGGTGACCCGGTGCCTGTTGGAAGACTCGACGGTCACGGAACCCGTCCAGTGAGTATCGACGCCGACGATCTTGACATGCGCGTCGCGATCGACGAGACCCTGCGCGCCGACGTCTATGAGGAGGGCTCTCGTCCATGCTTCCCTGCCGATGTAGGTCTGCTCGAGCTTGTCCGTCTGCTGGATCGGAATATCCTTGACCACCTTGTTGACGACGTTGCAGCCGGCAAAGACGCATACAATCAATAGCGCCAGAATCGACAGTCTGGTTACCATTACCCCAAGCTCCTCCTTCAATGACCGTTGGTTCATCAGTTACTTCCGTAACATAGAGCGACTTTTCGAATAAATCAAGCCATTTTCTAGGCGATCCCCTTGATGTGCTCGAGCGCCATCGTGCCGCTCCGGAGGTCGCAGTCGAGCGCGACGAGATCGAACCGATATTCGCTCGCCCGGGCCTCCGCAGGCGCCGAGTGCAGGTACCAGCGGGCCGCCCTGCGCACGTTTCTGAGCTTGTCGGGCCTCACCGCCTCGCGGGCCTCGCCGAACGAGGCGCCCCTGCGGGTCTTGACCTCGACGAAAGCGACGCAGGGGCCGTCCCGCACGATGAGATCGATCTCGACGTGCTCGAACCGGAAGTTTCTTTCAATGATCGTGCAGCCGACAAGCTGCAGATAGAGAGCCGCGATGCGCTCCCCGATGGCTCCGAGCGACACGTTCCCTTCCACCGCCCCACCCCTTTCCGGACCGGACGAGCGTCACCGCTCGAGATCCGCGTGTATCCTGAAGCTCTTCCTGTGGAGCTCCGTCAGCCCCTGTTGCCTGACCGCCTCGACATGCTGCTTCGTTCCGTATCCCTTGTTGTGCTTGAAACCGTAGCCCTCGTAGGTCCCCGCGTAAGCCCGCATGATGCGGTCGCGCGTGACCTTCGCAAGGATCGAGGCCGCGGCGATCACGAAACTCTTTCCGTCTCCCCCCGTGATCGCCTCCGCGGGAAGATCGATGTCGGGGAGCCGGTTCCCGTCGACGAGGACGAGGTCCGGGGTCGTCTCGAGGGCCTCGACCGCGATCTTCATCGCCTTGAGCGCGGCCACGAGGATGTTCGTGCGGTCGATCTCGCCGGGCTCCACGATCCCGATGCCGTGGGCGACGCAGCGCTCCATGATCAGCGCGTAGAGCCGCTCGCGTTCCTCCTCGCGCACAAGCTTCGAGTCCTGCACGCGTGAGAGTCGTTCGCTGGGTTTGCAGATAACCGCCGCCGCGACGACGGGGCCCGCCAGCGCTCCCCTCCCCGCCTCGTCCACACCCGCGATGACGCGCTCCGGCGCGACGTCTCTCCGGCTATCGAACCGGATCAGCTCTTCGAACGCGATCCGGCGGCCGGGTGTCATTCCTCGACCTTCTCGGTCTTCTCGCTCTTCTCGCTCTTCTCGGTCTTCTCGCTCTTCTCGGTCTTCTCGGCAATTCGCGCAGCCTTGCCCTTCAACTCGCGTAGGTAGAAGAGCTTCGCGCGCCGCACCTTACCTTTGCGGAGGACGCGGATCGCGGAGACGTTCGGCGAATGGAGGGGAAATATACGCTCGACGCCGACGCCCTGGGTGACCTTGCGTACGGTGAACGTC
>DATCCP010000299.1:0-5754 GCA_036511215.1 Candidatus Krumholzibacteriaceae bacterium | reverse complement strand
ACTGGCGGCTTTCACGCCAGGGATCTCGCGAACGCGCGCTCGAGGAGGAAACACTCGGTCTCGAGTCGTGGTCCATGGGGCGGGACATCATGATTGCAATGGAATCGATACTACTTCTGTGCTCGGGTTCCTATCCGGGATGGTTCTTCACCAAGGGGGATGCGACGTGAGACGGGTTCTATCAGTTCTCGCAGCATTCGCGCTTCTCGCGCCGGCCGCCGCCTTCGCGGCGAGCGGCGATTGGAACATCTATGTGAATGCGAGCGCGATCAATCGCATCACAGTGGCCGGCGATTCGATCTGGTGCGCGACGAGGGGAGGCATTCTCGTCTTCAGCCTCGTCGATTCATCGTTCGTTCAGTACATCGATAGTCTCGGCTTCAGGACGACCGATGTATCGGGCGTCGCGAGGGACGCTCGCGGGAGCGTCTGGGCGAGCTTCACGACGAGCGGCGTCGCGCGAATCGACCGCTTCGGGAGCGACCGGCCATCGGTGAAGCTCTACAGCGCCATCATCGACGGTCTCATGAGCGACTCGGTCACGTGCGTCGCCTCGGCCGGGAGCGACGTCTACTACGGCTCCTCGCGCGGCATCGCGAAGTTCTACGACAATCTGCATTCCCTCGAACCGATTCTGTCGGACAGCCTCGAGGGGGTATTCGTCCATGATCTCCTCGTGCGGGGAGATACGCTGTGGGTCGCCTGCTCGGAGGGGATAGCCCGTTTTCTCAGGGGCAACTTCAACTATAGAATGTACCGGATCGGCAACGTGACGTCGCTGTGCGTTCATGGCGGCGCGGTCACCGGCGCAGCGGTGAACGGCGTGCGGCGTTTCAACGGGACCGACTGGGATCAGCTCGGGAAGCCCGGAAACCCTACACCACTCGTTCCTCTGGCGGTCGCGTCCGGCGCCGGGACGCTCTACTGCATCACGAGCGACAGGGCCTTTCGGCGGGACGGCTCTTCCTGGACGGACATCACCGCAAACATGAAAACGATGTTCTCTCGAGAATACACGATCTGGAGCGGGTTCAGCGTCCCCAAAACGATCGTCGTCGATTCGCGCGGCACCCTGTGGCTCGCCGGTCTCGAGACGCAGATCAACCGTGGCGCGTACCTTTCCGCCTATCGTTCGGGCTCGTGGGTCAACAAGGCGCCGCAGGCTCTTTCCCAGAACGGCATCGTCGGGCTCAGCCTCGGCCCCGGGGGGGGGATCTGGGCGAGCACGCGGTACTTCGGCAACAGCTACCGGTCGAACGACGGGCGCTGGATCGAGTACATGAAGATGCGGACACCCTCCGACCCCGCGGGCCTGTCGTACTATCTGAACAACCTCGCCCTCCTGTACGATTCGAAGGGATACCTCTGGTGCAACGCGCTCGATCTCGATCTCGACCGCATTACGGTCAACGACCCCCTGACGCTTTCCGACGACGAGTGGACGCACTACGCGCTCAACGGGGGGACGATCACGTCGAACCGCTTCGTGAAGGCGAAGGAGGACCCGGCGGGCAACCGGTGGTTCCTTTCCGACGACGTGAATCGCGACCAGGGGATCTTCGGCATCAACATCCTGAGCGCGGATGGCGCCTCATGGCTCAGTATCGACCCGACGACGGTGCCCCAGATGGCGGGGGGGAGCGTTTTTGACGCCGCCTTCGGCCCCGGCGGCGTCGTCTACCTCGCTCTCAGGGGTTACGGGGTCCAGGCGTGGTACACGGGGGGCTACGATTGGGCGCACCTGAGCAATCTGGCTGGGGATGCCTGGGTCACGGTCATCGAGCCGGGAGACCTCGTGAGCAAGGATCTCTTCTCGATCGCTCGCGGCGGAGACGGGGCCGTCTGGGTCGGCACGGGTGCCGGCCTTGTGCGCTGGCAGGCGGGCGCCATCGATTCGCTCACGCTCAAGACGAATCCCGGCGAACGCGGGCTCATCGGAGCGACCGTGTACGCGCTCACGTTCGACGGCGCGGGGAACCTCTGGGTCGGGACGGACCAGGGCCTCAACAGGATCGCTCCCGACGGCACGATCGACGCCTTCACGACCTTCGGCGCGTGGCGGGGGGATCTGTATCCGAGCTCCGTCATATCGCCGCTTCCCTCTCCCGTCTGTGCGGCGCTCCAGTACGATCCGGACGGAAACGTTTTGTGGATCGGCACGACGAACGGTCTCGCGCGGCTGGACGTCACGCCCGCCCGCGCCGCGGAGACGCCGCTCTCCCGCATGATCCTCTACCCGAACCCCGTCCACGTATCCCGGGGGGACCAGGAGCTCAGGATAGCGAGAATCTCGGGAGCGGTCTCGATTCGCGTTTACACGAGCGAGGGGGAGCTCGTCCATCAGATCGACGGCGTCAAGGACGGCGAGAAGGCGTGGGATCTCTTGACGCTCAACGGATTCACGGCACGCTCGGGAATCTATATCGTCAAGGTGATCAAGGGCGGTCGGTCCGAGACACGGAAGATCGCGATCATACGATGAAGGAACACGCGCGCAAGAGGGTTCTGATCGTCGGCGCCGGCGAGGCAGCTCGGATGGTCGCCTCCGAAATCGCCGCGCACCGCGAGATCGAAAGCGACGTGATCGGTTTTCTCGACGACGACCCGAAGCTCGCGGGGAAGACCGTTCTTTCGCTGCCCGTCCTCGGCCGGACGGACGAGCTCGAGGATATTGCCGCGAGGCGGGAGGCGGACGAAGTCGTCATCGCCGTTCCGAGCGCCGCAGGCAGCTTCGTGCGGAGCGTGATCAAGGCCTGCGGGAAGGCGGGCGTTCCCTTCAAGATCGTTCCCGGCGTTATGGAGATTATCAAGGGGGACGTCCATATCGAGCAGATCAGGGAGGTCAGGGTCGAGGACCTCATGGGGCGCGAATCGGTCGCGCTCGATCTCGAATCCGCCCGCGCGGTGCTCGCGGGGAAAACGGTCCTTGTGACGGGCGCCGGAGGCTCGATCGGAAGCGAGCTCTGCCGCCAGATTGCGCGCGTGAGCCCGCGCGCGCTCGTGCTTCTCGGGCGCGGCGAAAACCGGATCTTCGACATCGAGAATGAGCTGCGCTGCTCGTTTCCCGGTCTCGATATCAAAACGTATATCAGTGATCTTCGCGATGCGGACCGGACGCGGCGCATCGTGCGCGAATGCGCGCCGGATTGTATCTACCACGCAGCCGCGCACAAGCACGTGCACTACATGGAGCGTGATCCGGCGGAGGCGGTGATCAACAACGTCGCGGGCGGCATCAATATCGTCAATGCCGCGGAGGCCTGCGGCGTTTCGCGCTTCGTTTTTATCTCGACCGACAAGGCGGCGAACCCCCGCGGGGTCATGGGCGCGACGAAGCGTCTCATCGAATGGTACATACGTGAGCGCAACGGGGCGTCCTCCCGCGCGAAGGGAAGCGGCTGCCGCTTCATCACCGTGCGCTTCGGGAACGTGATCGGGAGCACGGGGAGCGTCGTTCCCCTCTTCCTCAGACAGATCCGCCGCGGCGGGCCCGTGACGGTGAGCGACCCGCGGGCGACCCGGTACTTCATGACGCTCAGGGAGGCCGCGCTCCTTGTGATCCGCTCATCGGTCATCGGCGCGGGAGGGGAGACATTCATCCTCGATATGGGGGAGCCGCTCAATATCCTCGAGGTGGCCCAGGATCTCATCATCCTCGCCGGCTACGAGCCGGATTCCGAAATCCCGATCGTCGTCACCGGGCTTCGCGAGGGGGAGCGGCTCCATGAGCATCTCGTCGCCGACGACGAGGAGCTCGTGCCGCTCGGCGAGGAGAAGATTCTCCTCGCCCGGTCCTCCACGGGCGTCCCCGAAGAGCTCGAGAAATGGATCGAGAAGCTCATCGCGTTCGCGAGAGAGGGCCGCGGGGACAAGATCCTCGAGGGTTTCGCGGCCCTGATCCCGGGGTTCGGAGCGTCGGACGACAGCCGCGACGCTCCTCGCGGATGCGCGGGGCAATGAGGAACCGGTGAAGGTAGCCTTCGAACATCGTCCCGTGCCCGCGGAGCTCGATGCCTTTATCGGCTCCTTTGCCCGCGCAACCTTTTTTCAAACGCCTCCCTGGCTCGACGCGCTCCAGGAATCCTTCCCTCGCTTCGACACTGCCTACCTCACCGTCAGGGAAGGGGGAAGCCTCGCCGGCGTCATGCCGCTCGTGCGCATCCGGAAAAGACCGTTCTCGTATCTCTGGGCGCTCCCGTTCGGCACGTACGGGGATCCGCTCGCGCGCGACGAGACGGCGAGGAACGCGCTCCTCGAGCGGTTCTTCGAGATGACGCAGTCCCCGGCGTGCCTCGAGGGGGGCGTGGTCCTCTTTCAGGGGGACGTGCCGGCTCGACTCCCGGGCGGCGCGGACATCCGCATGGAGGAGTGCAGGCTCGTTCAACTCGGGGACGGATTCGAGGCGGTCTGGAAGGAATGGAGCAGCAAGCGCCGTCAGCTGGTGCGGCGCGGCGAGGACGCCGGCGTGGTCGCGCGGCTCCTCGAGAGCGACGCGGAGGTGCGGCGGTTTCATCGCATCTACGTCGAAGAATCGCGGGGCTGGGGAGGGGTCCATCCGTATCCTGAACGGCTCTTCCTCGAGCTCTTCAAGCTCCGCGCGCAGGGAGCGCTCTTCTGGGGGGCGTTCCTCGGAGAGGAGCTGCTCGGAGCCCACATCGACTTTTACCACGGGGAGATGGCGCAGGCATGGCAGGGGGGGATGACGGAACGCGCCGGGGGGTTCGAAACGGGCGCCATCCTCATCAAAAGCGCCGTCGCGGAAGCTTGCAGGCGGGGCTCGCGCCTCTACAATCTCGGCGCGAGCGGCGGAAATCCGGGGATCCTCTTCTTCAAGGAGTCCCTCGGCGGCCGTGAGCACCGCTACCCCGTCATCACGGTGCGGAAGCGGCTTCTGGCCCTCGTTCGAGGGAGGGGCAGGGCGTGACCCGGTCGAAGATCGCGGAGAATACGATCTTTCTCACCGTGAGCGGCGCGGCGAGCGTCGTCTTCACCCTCGTGCAGCTCGCGATTCTGAGCCGATACTTGAGCGGGAACAATTTCGGGCTCTTCGTGACGCTCAGGGGCTTTTCGCTTCTTCTCGGCACGGTGATTCTCCTCGGGCTTCCGCAGGTCCTCGTGCGGTTTCTGCCCACGTTCGAGGCGCGAAACGACTCGGCGAGAACCGTTCTCGTCTTCACCGTCTCCTCCGCCGTCGTCGCCGTGCTCGGGGTGGCGCTCTACTTCTCGTCGGACGCCTGGCAGCGGATCATGCCCGCGGGGCTCCGCGGGCTCATCTCCTCGCGCGAGCTCATCGTGTGGCTCGCGCTTTCGTCGGTGACCCTCGCCCTCAAGATGCTCCTGTACGGAGCATTCAATGGCCTCCGCGAGATGCGGATGCAGATGCTCCTCGAGCTCGTGTACCTCGCCTCTCTCACGACGTACATGGTCGTCGAACGGGGGCGGCTCACGGTCGAGCTCCTCTTCGCGGCGGTGTTTGTCCTGAACCTTGCCGTGTTCGCCGCCGGCGTCCCCGTGTTCGTAAGGCAGGCGCGGAGGCTCGCCGCGGACACGAGCGCCGCCTCGGCCGGGATCGTCGTCCCGAGCCTCTTTGCGTACTGGGGCGGTTCGCTCTGTCTCAGCATCGTCGCGCTCGCCTTTACCGACGTCGACCGCTTCGTGATGTCCTCGGTGCTTCCGATGGCAGCGATATCTCTCTTCCATGTCGCTTCGCGCGTCGACGTTCTCCTGAAACGGTTCCTCGGTCTTCCCATTCTC
>DATCCP010000298.1:0-4140 GCA_036511215.1 Candidatus Krumholzibacteriaceae bacterium | reverse complement strand
GGCGAGCTTGCGGCGGAATAGAGCCCGCGCCGCGTTCCTGCGCGTGAGGCGTCCGAGCGCGGCGATCGCGGGAGCCGTCGCGCCTAAGAGGAAACGCTCGTATGTCGGGCGCTCCGCGATGCGCTTCTCGATCGTCGTGGCCATCTTCTCGAAGAGAAGCGGCACGCCGCAGATGATGGTGATTCTCTCACGCTCGATGTCCTCGCGGATGTCGCGCGACTTCAGCGAACGTCCGAAGAAGATCGCGGCGCCCGTCGAGAGGGGGGCGAGGAGATTGCAGGTCGTCGCGTAGGTATGGTAGAGGGGGAGAATGCTGAGAAAGGTGTCGGTCTCGAGAAACGGCACGCGCCTCCGGCACGATTCGACGTTCGAGACGAGGTTGCGATTGGAGAGGACGACTCCCTTCGGCTCGCCCGTCGTTCCCGAGGTATAGCAGATCGCGGCGACGTCGTCGGGTTTGACGCCTCTCGAGCGTTCCTCGACGTTCCCCGGGGCGCTCGCGGCGAAGGTCGCCCCTTCGGCGACGAGATCGTTCAGGGTCGGCGCGCCGGGGACAGGGGATTCATTGTCGATGACGATGAGCTGGAGCCCGGAGTGCGCCGCATCGGCGATCGCGTCGTCGAGGAGGAGCGGGGAAACGAACAGGAACTTCGCCCGGGCATGGAGGAGGAAGCGGCGGATCTGTGCTCCCTTGAGCTGCGTGTCGAGGGGCACAATCGTCGCGCCAATCGAGGTCGCCGCGGCGTACACGATGCCCCATTCGGGTCCGTTGTCGGCGAGAAGCCCGACGCGGTCCCCCGGCGCGGCGCCCCGAGCGATGAGCCCGGCGCCGAGATGAGAGACGAGCCTCCCGAATTCTTCGTAGGAAATCGACGCGCCGGCGGCGCCGCGGTGCGTCTTTATCGCGATGCGTGCGGCATTCAGCGCGACCGCTTCGGAGAAAAGCGCGGGAAGTGTAGATGTTCGCAGTGGAAACGGCGGTATCGGCCTCTTCAATTCATTATCCTCGATCCGGAAGGCGCCCCCATGCATTGTACCACAATCAGAGGGCTCGGCACCCGTCGAAGCGGTGGAGCCCCGCCGCGCGTGCGAGCCGCAGCGCTTCGCGCCATTCGTCCCGCGAGAGCGGCCGGTCGAGGGGAGGATGCTCGCGGGCGAGGTACTTGGGACGGTACTGGTCCATAACGTTGACGTACGTATCGCGCGAGATCTCGTCGGCGAGAAACGCGGCGACCCGGGCCGTGTCGTCGAGCAAGCCCGGCATGACGAGGTGCCTCACGAGGAGCCCCCGGATCGCGATTCCATCGGCCGAGATCTCGAGGTCCCCCACCTGGCGGTGCATCTCGCGAACGACGTTCCGTATCACGTCCGGGTAGTCCGCGGCGTCCGAGTACTCCGCTGCCGGAGCGCTCGAGAGGTATTTGACGTCGGGCATGTATATGTCGATGATTCCGTCGAGGAGCCGAAGACCCTCGATCGAATCGTATCCCCCCGTGTTGTAGACGATCGGGAGGCGCAATCCGCCTCTCGCCGCGAGCTCGAGCGCCTCGAGCATCTGGGGAACGACGTGCGTCGGCGTGACGAGGTTGATGTTGTGGCACCCCGTCTCCTGGAGACGGAGCATGAGGAAGGCGAGACGCTTCGCGGTCGTTTCATCTCCCTGCGCGAGATGGCTGATCTCGTGGTTCTGGCAGAAGAGGCATTTCAGGTTGCAGCCGGAAAAGAATATCGTGCCGGAACCGGAGCTCCCCACGAGCGGCGCCTCTTCACCGAAGTGCGGGTGGGCGCTCGAGACGAGGGCGTTCCTTCCGGTGCGGCAGACGCCCGTTTCGCCGGCGGCCCTGTTCACGCCGCATTCGCGCGGGCACAGGCGGCATCGCTCGAGGATGGAGATCGCGCGGTCGCGCCGTGCCGCGAGGGCGCCGCTATCGAGGAGCGCGAGGTACGAGGGGATGGAGCGCACCTCTCACTCCTCCGGCGGTTTGATCTTTTCCCAGTGCTGGTTGTCGGAGGGGAGCCCGCGAACGTTCCGCGACGATTTTCGTTCGATCTTTCTGATGATGTCGGAGAACTCGAGGAGCTTCCGGCCGATCTTCGCGTGGAGCGTCTGGATGGGATCCTTCGACCGCCTGCATTCGTAGAGGGAAGACGTGTACTCGCGCGGGTGACGGCGCATCATCTCGAAGATGAAATCGTGCGAGTCGAAGCGGTCCTCGAGTTGGCCGATGATCTGTTCGAAAACGTCTTCGCGGAAGAGCTCGCCCTCGGGGTTCGCCCGGCGCCTCACGCTTCCGCGGAGCGGCTCGTGTTCACCATTTCTCATTGTGGACCCTCTTCGCGTCGTACTGAGTCCTCGGCTCCTTTTTCTCCCCCGGGTGTCCGATCGAAATGAGGCTCAGGATGCCGATATGCCCGGGAATGCCGAGCACTTCCCTGATCGCGGAGACGCGTTCCTCGCGGGGATGGCACCCGAGCCAAACGGCGCCGAGACCGAGCGCCGCTACGGCGACGAGGATGTTCTCGGTCGCGGCCGAGCAGTCCTGTATCCAGAAGTCGGGGGAAACCGTCGTGTCTCCGCACACGGCGATGGCGGCCGACGCCTCGCTCAGCATCTTCCCGTTCGGATGCGCGGCGGAGAGCTTCACGAGCGTTGCGCGCTCCCGGATCACGACGAATTGCCAGGGCTTTCGGTCCTTGCCCGATGGGGCCGCCATGCCTGCCTTGAGCAGCTCGGTGATCGCCTCGCCGCTCACCGGCTCCCCCGTGTACACCCGGATGCTACGACGGGCGAAAATCGCTTCCAGTGCCATGGTGCATCTCCTTGTTTTTGAATGGGTACATTATAGCGGAACGCGTCGCGCGGGCATAGGGCAATTCCGGCGGCCGAGGATCAGGGCGCCTTCCGCTGCCTCAGGGCCTCGTAGAGGAGAATCGCCGCCGTCACCGAGACATTGAGCGAGTCGGCGGCGCCATTCATGGGGATGCCGACCTGGTGGTCCGAGGCCTGGCGCCATTCCGGGCCGAGCCCCGCATCCTCACTCCCGACGACGATTGCGCACGGACCGGTGAAATCGGCTTCCGTATAGAGAGCCCCGGCCGCGGGGGACGCGGCGATTATTGTCACGTTTCGAACCTTGAGCCAATGTATCGCGAGCGAAACCTCGACCGTTGCATTGGGCATCGTGAAGATGGTGCCGAGGCTGGACCTGATTGCATTTGGATTGAAGAGATCCGTGCCCGGGTCCGTAACAATGACTCCGGTGGCGCCGGCGCCGTCCGCTGATCTTATGAGCGCGCCGAGATTACCCGGTTTTTCGACGGAATCAACGACGAGATAGAGGGGGCAATCCCTCTCGGGCAGGTCTTCAAGCGCGCTGGATGGTCGCCGAGCCACGGCAACGAGGCCGCCGGTCGCTTCGCGGTACGCGAGCTTCTCGAAGGCCTTTGGCCCGACCGCGGTGATGGGGATCCGCCGCTCCTCGATGGCCCGCATGACGGGCGCACTATTCTTCTGATCGAGGAGATCGTGGCAGCAGAACACCTCTTCGATGACGATCACGCTCTCGAGGGCATGCGAGAGCTCACGGACTCCCTCGATGAGTATCGAGCCGGTACGGTCCCGCTCGTTCCTCTTATGCAGCTTCGCCGCCGACTTTATCCTGGCGTTGTGAGGGCTTGCGATGGGTTCTCGTTCGGATGGGCTCATTTCACCGCAGCTTGATCATCTTTTTTGTCGCAAACGATCCGTCGGGTCCCTTTAGCCGGTAGAAGTAGATGCCGTTGGGGAGAGCTCTTCCGTGGCTGTCCAGCCCGTTCCAATTCAGAGAATGCGCGCCTTTGTCCATTTGGCCATTGCAAATAGTCGCCACGAGCTGCCCCGTAATGCTGAATATCTGCAATTCAGCGCGGCCCCCGCTCTGCAGGGTAAAGCCGATTGACGTGCCCCCGTCGAACGGGTTGGGGAAGTTCTGCTGCAGGGCGATAGAGGGACCGGCGATCGGGGTTTGATCCACGCCCGTGAGGATCTGACGCGCGCCGGCGATCTCGACGAGCAGCCACCAGAGCGCATTGCCCTTCTGGATGCAGCTCGCGCGATTCGCATGGCCGCATAGCTCGCATTGGGGGCTCACATACTGCGGA
>DATCCP010000297.1:0-4888 GCA_036511215.1 Candidatus Krumholzibacteriaceae bacterium | reverse complement strand
GAAAAAGACGAGCACGACGATGAAGGCGACGGCTGCGAAGACCAACGCGTATTTCGTCGAGACAACCGCCAGGGCCGATAGGATCAACGCGAGGACGACAAAGGCCGCTACGATTGCCAGTTTGTTGCGGTCCATATCACGCTAGAGGAAGGGATTCTCGCGCTTCTCTTCGCCGATGGTCGTGTGTGGGCCGTGCCCGCAATAGACGACCGTATCATCCGGCAATGTGAAAAGCTCCGTCCGTATCGAGCGGAGGAGGGTCTCGAGATCCCCGCCGTGGAAGTCCGTCCTTCCAATCGATCTGTTGAACAATGTATCCCCGACGACAGCAAAACCGTCGAAGAGAATCGATATGCCGCCCGGCGTATGCCCCGGCGTGTGGAGGATCTTTCCCGTGATCTTTCCGAATGCAACCGTGTCCCCCGCGGCCACGACACGGTCGACCTTGGGCTCCTTGATTCTCCCCATTCCCCACAGCGGCGCTTCCCGTACCGAGCGCTTGACGATGTCGAGGTCCGCCGCATGCAGCGCAAAGGGAATCCCGTAACGTTCCTTGAGGTCCGCGACCGAGGCGATGTGGTCGCTGTGCCCATGCGTGCTGACGATCTCGACCGGCTCGAGGCGCGCCTTCTCGATATGGGCCTCGATGACGTCGGGGTCTCCGCCGGGGTCGACGATGACCGCCTTTCTCGTCTCGGGGCACGAGAGGACGTAGCAGTTCGTTTCGATCGGGCCGACAACGAGGCACGTGATTGAAGCTCTCATGGATGTCCTCAATTCATTCCGTCTCAGCGAGTGCGCGTGCAACAAGGTACCGCTCGAGGCCGCAGGCGGCAAACGAAATCTTAGCCCGGGTTCGGGCATTTCAGCGCTCCTGTCGGGCACACGAGGGCGGCGCGTCCGCACGGGCGGCAGCGGCCGCTCACGACGACGAGCGCGAGCCCCTCGACGACGAGTGCTTCCGCCGGGCAGGTCGCCGCGCAGGCGCCGCATACGACGCAGGTTTCCCGGTCGATTCGTATTTCCTTGTTCGATTCTTCCATAGATGTCCGCTCCGTCAGCGGCGGCTCTTTCCGCCGAGCCAGGACCCGGCGAATTGTACCAGAAGCCGCGGGTGTGCCGCAACGAGGGCCCCGACCATCCTGAGCGGCTTCACGCCCTTCTCGTCGAAGATGCCGGGCACGCTCGCGAGCTCTCGCGTCATGCGCGACATCTCGTCGTCCGAAAGGCCGTAGAAGATCCGCGCTGCATGGTAGAAGGCCTCGTTCGACTTTCCGACGGTCCGGCGCCACTCGCGGGTATATGCCCCGAGGGCCTTCGCGGAGGCGCTTCCGCTGTCGAGGGCGGCGATAATCGCGGTGGCGGCCATGTCGGCCCCCTCGAGCGCGTTGATGATGCCGCCGCCCGAGAATGGATTGTTCTGGTTCGCCGCCTCTCCGACGGCGACGAAGCCGTCCACGGCGAGCGCCCTCAGACCGCGCGCCACGACGCATCCGCCGACGACGAGGCGCGTTCGTGTTCCGGTGGGGCAGCGGTGGGCGATGAAGCCGTTCAGGTATTCGACGGCGGTCTTGCCGCCCGCGCGGAGCGGATTGAGCCCGACGCCGACGTTCGCCCTGGCGGGGCCCTTCGGGAAGACCCACGCATAGCCCCCCGGCGCGAAACGGAGCCCAAGATGAAACTCGATCGCGAGATCCTGCACGTCTATGCCATCGATGAGCTCCTCCGCGCAGGAGAATATCTCCTCGGGACGGTAGCTCCCCTTGAGGCCGGCCCAACGCGGCGAGAGGGATTCGACGCCGTCCGCGCCGACCACGACCGCGGCGCGAACGTCGTACGCGGCGCCGCTCGAGAGGTCCTTTGCCCTGAGCCCGCATATGCGCCCACCCTCTTCGCGGAGGAGCGCCGTCGCCTGATGCGACGTTCGCAGCTCCGCGCCGGCCGCCGCGGCGGCCTCGGCGAGACGCAGGTCGAAAAGCTCGCGATCGACCGTGAAGCCGACTCCGGGCATCGTGCGGGACAACCTCCGGCCGTCCGGAGAGACCACGACGACGCCGTTTATCGCTGAAGAGAGGAGCGGGGGTTTGAGAGCGACGTAGCGTTCGACGACCTTGCGCGGGCCGACCGCCTCCGCGCAGCGCACGGGGTAGCCGATTCGCGGGCGCTTCTCGAGGAGAAGGACGCGCAATCCGGCGCGCGCGAGCTGGGCGGCGGTTCTCGAGCCGGCGGGCCCCGCGCCGATCACGGCGACGTCGTAACGGCGCTCTTCCGTCATAGGTAATAGACTAGATTGAGCGAGAGGATGACGCCGGTGTACTTGAGATCGAAGTTCCCGCCGTGGATGTCGAACTTGCTCTGCGCCATCTGGTATTTCCCTTCCATCCCCATCGCGAAGCGGTTCGAGAGGTAGTAGTTCATCCCGAACTCCAGGTGCAGGCCCGCCTCGAAGCTGTTCTTCGAGACGTTCTCGCCGGGGTTCGCGAACGGATGGCCGTTCAATGAGCTCTCGGTGTCGAGACGCACCATGGGTATGACGGCCCCGAACCCGGCGCCGGCGTACGGGGAGAAGCTCTCGGGCGCGGGAGCGACGAAATAGTACGAGAACCCGGCCTCGAAGGTCAGAAGATACACCTTGAAGGCCCGCGCGATGTCGAGGTTGTAATTCGTGTCGGGATACTCCGCGATGTAATTCCCGATGCTCGTCTGTTTGAGATAGCTGAAAGTCGAGCTCACCTTGAGGAAATGATTCGGCGTCAGCTGGTATTCGTAGGAGAGCCGCGCGTTGGGGGCGAGCGGAAGATCCCCGAAATTATCGTAGCCGTGCCTCGCGACCGCCCAGTTGTTGAGCGCGTCCGTCAGCAAACTGAAATCGGCCCCGTCGAGAAAGCCGACGCTCAGCGAAAGGCTGCCGAACGGCATGGGGCCGAAGTATTTTTTCTCCTTGAAGATCGGAGGGGCCGAGTGCGCGGTGGAGCATGCACATATGACGACGATGAGGATCGCCGCAACCAAGTGTCTTTTCACGATATATCCCCTTTGTTTGAAACCGGGCCCGGCCGGGCCGCTCGAACCTCGTAGATGAAAGGTAACTCCTCCGGCCCCGCCTTGTCAAATGCAACCTGTTCAAGCTCTTGCCTTGACAAACGCCGGCGCCGCGGGTACCGTAGAAGTGGTCGAGCGGGTGGGAACACATGAAGTCAATCCTCTTCGTATGCACCGGGAATAGCTGCCGGAGCCCGATGGCGGCGGGGATCGCCGCGGCGCGGGTGAGCGAGGGCTGGAGGAGCCTCGTGTCATTCTCCTCGGCGGGCACGGCGGCATTCGACGGAATGAAGGCCGCCTCCAACGCCATCAGGGTGCTCGCGGAGGCGGGTGTCGATATCTCGGGCCACCGCGCGAGGATGCTCACGAAGGAGATGGTCGACGAGGCGGATCTCGTCGTCGTCATGACGGATGAGCACCGGGCGGAGGCGCTCGAGCTCGCGCCCGGCTCGCTGGAGAAGGTCATGGCCCTCGGCGAGCTCGATAGCGCGCGAAAGAACCCCGACATCGCGGACCCGATCGGGGGGGATGAGGATGATTACCGGCGCACGAGGGATGAAATAGCGGGGCTCGTCTCGCGGCTCTTCGACCACCTTGCTGAAATATTTGGAATTGCGAAGTGACGCTTTTCAGACATTCTGGAATTTTCAGCCCAAAATGAAAAAATAGGGATTGCCCGCGCCGGGTGCAGACGCTATAATTTTTCTTGAGTTATCAGGCGGTCCAGCCCGCAGGAGAGAAGGAGAGGTCACCACGATGCCTATGAAGCCAACACAGAAAATCTGGATGGACGGCGCATTCGTTAACTGGGACGACGCGAACATTCATGTCTGCTCCCACGTCATTCACTACGGTACGGCGGTCTTTGAAGGCATTCGATGCTACAACACGAAGAATGGCTCGATGATCTTCCGCCTCGCGCCGCACATCAAGCGCCTCTACAATTCGGCCAAGATGTATCGCATGGAGCCGACCTCGACCGCGATCGACAAATTCATGGAGGCCTGCGTCGAGACGGTCAAGGTCAACGAGATGAAGGAATGCTACATCAGGCCCGTCGTCTATCGCGGCTACAACGAGCTCGGCGTCTACCCGCTGAACTGTCCCGTCAACGCGTTCATCGTCGTATGGGAATGGGGCAAATACCTCGGCCCCGAGGCGCTCGAACAGGGCGTCGACGTCTGCGTCTCGAGCTGGAACCGGATCGCGCCGAACACGCTGCCGGCGCTCGCCAAGACCGCGGCCAATTACATGAACTCCCAACTCATCAAGATGGAGGCGCGTATCAACGGCTACGAGGAGGGGATTGCGCTCGATACGAACGGATACGTGAGCGAGGGAAGCGGCGAGAATATTTTCCTCGTCTCGAACGGGAGAATCCTCACGACGCCTCTCGGTGCGAGCGTGCTCCCCGGCATCACGCGCGACTCGGTCATCGTGATCGCGAAGGAGCTCGGCCTCGAGATCGTCGAGCAGCTCATCCCGCGGGAGATGCTCTACATCGCGGACGAGCTGTTCTTCACGGGAACGGCCGCCGAGATCACGCCGATCAGGAGCGTCGACAAGATCAGCGTCGGCGCCGGCAAGGCCGGCCCGATCACGAAGAAGCTTCAGGAAGTATTCTTCAAGTACCTGACCATGGAGGCCAATGACACGCACGGCTGGATGACGCCCGTCAACAAGTAGGCGCCTGCGGGAGGAATCCTTTGAAAATCGCCGTCGGTTCCGATCACCGCGGTTTCACTCTCAAGGCTCATCTTATTGCGATGCTCTCCGGTGAGGGGCACGAGGTCCTCGATCTCGGCTGTCCGGGCACCGAGGCGGTCGATTATCCCGACTACGCGTT
>DATCCP010000296.1:0-6884 GCA_036511215.1 Candidatus Krumholzibacteriaceae bacterium | reverse complement strand
TTCGAATCCGCCTCGGCGATGCGGCAGATGAACGATATGGCGGGCTCGCTGCGGAAGGGATCGAGGTACCCCGTCTCGAGCTCCGGGACAAGGGCGAGGTCCCCCTGCTCGACCGTGGAGAGACCGGGGAAGTTGGAGCCGTCGAAGCCGACGCCGTTCGTGAAGAGCTTCTCGTTCACGCGGGAGGGAGGAACGGTGATATGATGCCAGCGTCCGAAAAGATCAGTGAATTTGAGATCGATCTGCTTGACTCCCGATTTCGCTATCGTCGAACGCAGCCTGGAAATTGTCGGAAAGATGGTGAACCTCCTCGTAAGCGTGCGGTCCGCGCGGGTCGCGGGGTTTCCCCCGACGATATACAGCGTATGAATATATTCGATAGGGCGCGCTTGTTCAAGGGAAAATGCCACTCAACCGGGAGCCGTCTCCACGCGAAACCCCTGCAGCAAATTGCATTTGACAAAGTCCCCCGCCGGTGCTATTCCGGGGTCTAATTCACTCATAGAGGAGGTTCGCAATGGAGAATGAGAAGGTTATGAATCGTTGGCTCGTCGTCGTTGGAGCGCTCCTTATCCAGCTCTGTCTCGGAGCGATCTACGCGTGGAGCGTATTCACGACGAAGCTCAAAGACCCGGCCGGGGAGTTCGCGTTCACCGCGACGCAGACGCAGATCATATTCTCGGTCGGCCTCGGCATGTTCGCCCTTCTCATGCCCTTTGCCGGGAAGCTCCAGGCGAAGATCGGCCCGCGGCCGGTGGCGCTCATGGGGGGCATTCTCCTCGGCTTCGGCTACGTCCTCGCCGGGCTCTTCGGGCATACGTTCGCCTCGCAGCTCGTGTGCATCGGCATTATCGGCGGCGCCGGGATAGGCCTCGCCTATGTGAATCCGATCGCCGTCGGCATGCGCTGGTTTCCCGACATGAAGGGGCTCATAACGGGGATCGCGGTCGCGGGGTTCGGGTTCGGCGCGCTTCTCTGGGTGCAGATCGCCGGCGCGTGGGGGCATCTCCTCGACACGATCGGGGTCCTGCACACGTTCTTGTACTACGGTATCGCCTTCGCGGCGCTCGTCTCGATCGGCTCCATATTCATGATGTATCCTCCCGAGGGATGGCGGCCCGCGGGATGGGATCCGTCGCAGCCGAAAAAGGGCGGCAGGCCCGTCGAGCCTCCCGTCGAGGTGTGCTCGAGCGACATGCTCAAGATGGGTCAGTGCTACTGGATATGGCTCGCCTACGCCTTCTGCGCTCTCGCGGGGCTCATGGTCATCGGCATCGCGAAGCTCTTCGGCGGAGACGCGCTCGTGTCGTCGGGCCTCGAGAAATACGCCGATCCCAAGATCGCCGCCGCGGCGGCCTCGACCGCCTATGCCATCTTCTTCGCGCTGGCGAACGGATTCGGGCGCATAGGATGGGGGCTCATCGCCGACAACATCGGCTGGAAGCGGTCCATCACGATCATGGCGGTTCTTCAGGGAGTCGCCATGGCGGCGCTCTACTTCTTCGGGCACGGCTACGTCGCCCTCTGCCTCTTCTTCGCTGTCGTCGGAGCGAACTTTGGCGGCACCCTCGCCCTCTTCCCGCTCTGCACGGCGGGCTGCTTCGGCGCGAAGAACGTCGGACAGAATTACGGTTTCATGTTCACCGCGTACGGCGTCGGCGGCATCGTCGGGCCGATTCTCGCGGGCGTGTTCAAGGATATGGGCGCGGGCAAAGGCGTGACCGCCTGGATGCCTCCGTTCATGATCGCGGCGGTGCTTTGCATCATCGCAGCCGTGATCATCGCGGCGCTCAAGCAGCCGAAGGTGGTCTGCGAGTAAGTGCGCGAGGGAGGCGCAAGTCATGGAAGAGCTGATACGGAAGATGCTCGCGGAGCTCGGGGAGAATCCCGATCGGGAGGGGCTCCTCAGAACTCCCGAGCGCGTCAAGGAATCGCTCGAGTTTCTCACGAGCGGCTACAAGGAGGACGTCGAGAAGGTTCTCGAGGGGGCAGTCTTCGAGGAGGAGTACGATGAGATGGTCATCGCGAAGAACATCAGCCTCTACAGCCTCTGCGAGCACCATCTGCTGCCCTTTTACGGCGAATGCCACGTCGCCTACATACCGAAGGGCAAGATCATCGGCATCTCGAAGATTCCGCGCGTCGTTCAGATATTCTCGCGGCGCCTCCAGGTGCAGGAGCGGCTCACGACCCAGATCGCGAAGACGCTCATGGAGCACCTGAAGCCCTACGGTGTGGCCGTGACGATCGATGCGGTCCATCTCTGCATGGCGATGCGCGGGGTGCGCAAGCGCGACGCCCGGATTATCACGAGTGCGATGCTCGGCGCGTTCCGGACCGACCCGAAGACGCGCATGGAGTATCTCGAGCTCATCAAGAGCGGCCCACAGGGCGAGTACTGATGCGGCGCTGCCAGTGCTGATGCGGCGGAGCGAGCGGTGACGCGGCGCCGCTTTCCCGCTTGCGACGGCCGATCCGTGCATTATATTTAACCGCGTTTACCGTCGATTCGGCGTCGCGAGGAGTGAGACATGGCTTCGATATCCGAATTCCGCAGGGGCATGGCGATCAAGCTCGACAACGAGATATGGATCATCACCGAATACCAGCACGTCTCGCCGGGCAACTGGCGCGCGATGGTGCGCTCGAAGCTCAAGAACGCGAAGACGGGACGCGTCATGGAGCGCACGTTCCGCATGACCGATCAGATCGAGACGATGCGTCTCGAGAGCCGGGATATGCAATTTCTCTTCGAGGCGGACGGCAGTTTCCACTTCATGGATACGAAGACCTACGAGCAGACCTTCATTCCGGGCGATTTCCTCGGGGAGCAGAAGCAGTTTCTCAAGGAAGGGAACATCTGCACGATCTCCTTCATCGATGAAAAGCCGATCACCGTGGAGCTCCCGAATTTCATCGATTTTCTGGTCGCCGAGTCGGAGCCCGGCGTGCGGGGGGACAGCACCACGAATCTCATGAAAGGCGCCGTTCTCGAAACGGGTGCCCGGGTGCAGGTGCCGCTCTTCGTGAACGTGGGGGACACCGTCAGAGTCGATACGAGAACGGGCAAGTATCTCGAGCGGGTCTCGAAGGGCTCCTGAAAACGTTCGCGCTTCGATGGACCGCTTCGCTATTTCTGCGGGGCCGGCTCCTTGTATTTCCAGTAATCGCCGAGGCTGATGTCGCCGCGGATCGACTTTCCGATGAACAGGAAGGAGCCGCGCGCTTCGAATATCATTTCCTTCACGACCCAGGAATCATTCGCGTCCGCCCCGTAACGCAGCGTCGTCGACATGCTCTTCACGTGTTTCGGGAGCGGGTCGCTCACGTATTCGAGCTTCACCGGACGCCCCGAGCTCTCGTCGATCCACGCCTTGCCCTTGATGGTCGCGGGCTTTCCCTTCGCGCCGGTCGGACGCTTCTCGGGGTAGCTGAATTCGAAGCAGGCGCAGCGCGTGCCGTCGATCGTCTCGCCTCTCGCAGTCTCCGTCACGTGCACGTCGTTCTGGCGCTCGGGATTGAACGGCGTGTCGTCGAGCGAAAAGGAATGCGAGTGCTCGTCCGATTCGCCCGCGGCGTCCTTCTTCGATGCTTTCTTCGCGGCGTCGTCCTTCGCCTGCTTCTTCGCGGTCTCGTCAGCCTTCTTTCTCTGCTCCGCGGTGATGTCCTTTCCGTCCTTCGACGCCTTGACGATCTCGGTCTTGATCTTCCCCGCGTCGTCGAGAGACAATGCGACGTCGACGTCCGTCTCCGACTTCACGCGACCGTCCTTCTCGAGCTCCTGTATCTTCTGGAAGACTTTCCCCGGCACGAGATTCTTGTTCAATTCGAAGATCGAGACGGCCTGCATCCACAGTGCCGGATGCGTGGGCGCGGCGACGCGCGCGCTGTCGACCGCCTCGGCCGCGCGGCTCGCGGGAGAGGAGAGAGGCGAGAGAAGGGTGAGAATGCAGAATAATGCCGCCGAGGCGCAGAGAGCTTGTTTCATGACTCCTCCCGGGGACGAGTGAAAGAAGGCCCCCGGCACTGGGGGCCTTTCATGTGTTCGACAGAGGCCGCGGGCGAAGTGCTATCACTTCTTGACGAGCGGCTCGCCGCAGCACGTCATCTCGCAGCAGGTGTCTTCCTCGGTGCTGCAGCCGCAGGTGTCGGCGCCCTTCGCGACGTCCGTGCACTCCTTCGTGACCTTGAACTCGAACCCGCATTCCGTGCAGGTGTAGACCTCGCCCTTTTTCATGTCGTGGCAACCTGGCATCAGAGAACCTCCTTGCGTTTCGGTCTCGTCCGATGAACTCTCGCCGGACGGTTTTCCATTCTAGCATATCGCGCGGGGCGGATACACGGCTTTTCGTTTTTCTCTTGACTTTCGGTTTTCTTTCGGGTAAGCTGTGAGCATGGTCTATATGACGAAGCGTCAGAAGGAGATTCTCGATTTTATACGGTCCTTCCAGGCGGCGAAAGGATATGCCCCGTCCCTCGAGGAGATCGCGGCGCATTTCAGGCTCTCCGCGGTGAGCACGGTGCACGAGCATCTCGTGAATCTGGGCAAGAAAGGGCTCCTGCGGCGCGGCTGGAACAGGGCGCGCTCGATCGAGCCGCTCGCCGGGCGGGAGACGCGCACCGGGCGGGAGCCGCGCGAGATCCCGCTCGTCGGCGCCGTCGCGGCGGGCTCGCCGATCGAGGCGATCGAGGTACCGGAGAACATCGCCCTGCCGGCGGATCTTGCCGGGCGGGGGGAGGCCTTTGCCCTGCGGGTGAAGGGGGACTCGATGACGGGGGACGGGATCCTCGACGGCGACCTCATCATCGTCGAGAAGCGCCGGCGCGTCGAAAACGGCTCGCTCACGGTCGTGCTCCTGCGGGGCGGCGAGGCGACGATGAAGCGCTTCTATCATGAAGGGGCGACGGTGAGGCTCAAGCCTTCGAACCCGGCGATGGAGGACATCGTCGTGCCGGCGGTCGAAGTCGAGGTGCGCGGCGTTGTCGTGGGGCTCATGAGAAGGTACAAGCGCGCGTAGGGTGACGCGGGACATTCCCGCTCCGAGCCCAGTCGCAGAGCCTCCAATGGGCTCGTTCGCGGGAATGTCCCGCGCCGATACGGCCCCGGCTGCCGCGGCGGACAGGAGCATTGAATGGCTCTCTCGTATCGCAAGGTCGATCTTTTGCTTTCGGCCGACGCCGGCGGTGAGGTGCGGGAGGGGGACTGCCTCCTCCTCGAGATGGGGCGCAGGCCCGCCGCCGGGGAGCTCGCGCTCGTGAGGCGCGGGCGGGCCGAGGCGCTCTGCCGGTGGGACGGCCGGGGTGGGGTCGAGGTGCTGGGGGTGGTGATCGGGGTAAAACGAAAGCTTTGATAATGCGATGGGGGGACTGTCAACGTGGAGCGGGAGATCCTGCACGTCAACACGGACGATTTCTACGCGTCGGTTCTGCGGCTGCGCGATCCCGCGCTGCGGAGGCGGGCGGTGGTCGTGGTGGGCGCTTCGCCGCGCGGCATGGTCTTCTCCGCTTCGTACGAGGCGCGCCAGGACGGCGTGACGCGGGGGATGACCGCCTCCGCCGCGAGGCGGCTCTGCGGGCGCGCGACGTTTCTGCCCCCCGACTGGGGGCTCTTCAAGCGGGCCTCTTTCGCGTTTTTCACGGTGCTGCGGCGCTACAGCCCCCTCGTCGAGCCCGCTTCGCTCGACGAGGGATATCTCGACTACACCGGATGCAGTCGCCTTTTCGGGCCGACGCTCGACGCGGGGCGAAGCATCAAGGAGGAGATCGCGCGCGAGACGGGGCTCGCGGTCTCGCTCGGAGTCGCCTCGAACAAGCTCGTGAGCCACGTCGCCTCGCGCACGGCGAAGTGCGCGAACCTCGTCGACGTCTATCACGGCTACGAGCGGCCGTTCATCGCCCCCGTGCCGGTCGAACGTTTTCCCATTGTCGGCGAGCGGCGCGCGAGCGTGCTTCGGGATCTCGGCGTGTCGCACGTCGGGGACATTCTCCTCTTTACGGAGGAGATATTCGCGTTCTGCTTCGGCTCGTGGGGCGCGCGGCTCTATCGCGGAGCGATGGGAGAGGACTCGGCCCCCGTGCGCACGCGCCCCGCTCCCGACGAGCGGTTCACGGTGGAAGAGGTCCTCGAGCCGGACAGGGTCGAAAGCCGCTTCCTCGAAGGGGTGCTCTACCGCCTCGCCGAACGCCTCGGTGAGAAGCTGCGCTCCGAACGGTCGCTCGCGGGCGCCGTGAGCCTCGAGGTCCGCTACTCGGACGGGATGGCGGCGAAGGGCGCCGGAAAGCCCGAGGTGGCCGCGGCGGATGACGCGACCCTTTTCGAGGCCGCGCGGGAGACCTTCACGCGCGTCTACGTGCGGCGCGTGCGGGTGCGGAGCCTCGTTCTCTCGGCGCAGCGGATCGAGCCCGCGCCGCTCCAGCTCGAGCTCTTCGCGAGCGAGCGCGAGGAGGCGGCCGAAAAGAAGGGCAAGCTCTATGCCGCTCTCGACCGCCTGCGCTCCGCGTATCCCGCTCGCGCGGCGCCGGCGTTCGGAAGGGCGCTCGCGGCCGCGCCCGCCTTCGAGAGAGTGCTCGCGTGAGCTTCGTTCATCTGTGCGTACATTCGAACTTCTCCATGCTTGCGGGCACGCGGCCGGTCGAGGATCTCGTGCGCGCGGCCGCGGCGGCGGGGATGCCGGCCGTCGCTCTCACCGACACGGACGGTATGTACGCCGTCGTGCCGTTTCAGAGGGCGTGCGGGGAGGCGGGGCTGTGGCCGATTCACGGGGTCGAGCTCACGGGCGCGCTCGACGTACCCGGCCAGTCCCGCGCCGCCGGGGGGCACTCCCTCGTGCGCGTGACGCTTCTCGCCCGGACGCGTGACGGCTACGGCGAGCTCTCGCGCGTCG
>DATCCP010000295.1:0-2083 GCA_036511215.1 Candidatus Krumholzibacteriaceae bacterium | reverse complement strand
TTTTGATCCACCGCGTTACGGTGGATTCTTCATTACTTTTGGGCCCTTCCTGTCCAATCTCCTCTTAGTATTGTAGGCCGTTTTTCTCGTGTTGTCAATCCCCCGCTCGACGATTATCATGAGGGCATACTCTCGAGGAGGATATCGCGCCGTGCCCCGCCAGCGACAGATCACGATCCGCCAGGCCTCGATCGACGACGTCCCGCTCGTGCTCCAGCTCATCCGCGAGCTCGCCGAGTTCGAGCGCATCTCTCACGAAGTCGTCGCCACGGAGGAGATAATCCGCGAGAGCCTCTTTGGCGAAGCTCAAGCCGCCGAGGCCATCCTCGCCGAGTGCGGCGGAGCGCCCGCGGGAATGGCGGTCTATTTCCAGAACTTCTCGACCTTCGTCGGGCGAGCCGGCCTCTATATCGAGGATCTCTACGTGAGGCCCGAGTACCGCGGATCGGGCGTCGGCAGGGCGCTTTTCAGGCACTGCGCAGGCGTCGCCCTCGCGCGCAATCTCGGTCGCGTCGAATGGGCCGTTCTCGAATGGAATCCTGCTCGCGAGTTCTACGAGCGCTTCGGCGCGAAAGCCATGGACGACTGGGTGCTCTACCGCCTCAGCGGGGACGCGCTCAAAAGGCTCGGCGATTCCTGAGGAGTTGCTGCGGACGAGACTCGCCGGCCGGGAAGGCCCGAGCTGACGCTACTCGACGAGGATGTCCTTCGCGTGATCGAAAACCGCCGGTATGCCTCCTGTATGCCAGAATAGCACGACGTCGCCGGATGTGAATTCTCCTTTTCGAATCATGTCGATGAGCCCCGCCATGGCCCGTGCCGTGTACACGGGATCGAGGAGAATCCCCTCGCGCGCGCCGACGAGCCGGATCGCCTCGCGCTCCTCATCACCGACGACCCCGTACCCTTTGCCGAAATAACCGTACCTCATCCGGAAGGCGCCCGCCTCGTATCGCGGATCGGCGCCCAGTCGCTGCGCCGTCAGGTTGGCGAGCGCCGCGAGCTCGCCTTCATACGAAGGCTCCCCCGGGGAGCCTCTATCTATTCCGATCCCTATGATGCTCGCGTCGAGACCGAAGATATCGGCGCCCACCGCCAGCCCTGCATGCGTGCCGCCGGAGCTCGAGGGGAGGATGAGACAATCAATCCGTTCGCCCAGCGCCGACAGCTGCGCCTTGAGCTCACGGACCGCGGCGACGAATCCCAAGGCACCCGTGGGATTCGATCCCCCGAAGGGGATGACGTATGGCCGGCGGCCTTGGGAGCGGAGTGTCCCTGCTATCTCCGGGATGAGCTCTCCCTTTTCGTGCTCGCCGCACCAGTGAACGGTCGCGCCGAATATGTGATCGAGGAGGAGATTCCCCTGCGGAACGGCGGGCGGCTCCCCGCCGAGGGCGAGGTTACACGCGAGCCCGACGGCGGCTGCGGCGGCGGCCGTCTGTCTGCAATGATTCGATTGCATGGCCCCGCCCGTTATCACGGTGTCGCAGGCTTGGCTCGCGGCCTCGCCGAGCAGGAACTCGAGCTTCCTCGTTTTGTTCCCGCCAAGCGCCACGCCCGTCAGATCGTCGCGCTTCATGAAGATTCTCGGACCGCCGAGCTCGCGGGCGAGTCGTTTCAGCTCGACGAGAGGAGTCGGCAGATTGTTGATTCGCAATCTCGGTATCGCGTCAATGTCGCACGTCACGATGAACCCTCGCCTGTATCAGAAGCCCCTTGTGGAGAGATCCCGCGCAAGGCCGGAGGCGACGAGCGCCTTCACGAATTCTCCGGCGACGAACGGAACTATGGCGAGCGCCGCCGCCCGGGTGAAGGACAGCCCGCTGATGAGGGCCAGGTAGGAGGCGCCGCTCAGAAGGACGAGCGCCATCCCGCAGAGCGAGGCCGTGAGGATAGCGATGCGTCCGCCGCCGAGCCCGCCCGAAACGTACCCGGCGACGAGCGCCGCGGCGGGGAAGGCAACCAGGTATCCGCCGGTTGGGCCGAGGAGCACGTGAGGTCCTCCCCCGAATTCGGCGAACACCGGAGCGCCGGCGAACCCGATCGCGACGTAGGCGAGCATTGCGTAGAAGCCGTCGCGGGC
>DATCCP010000294.1:0-2116 GCA_036511215.1 Candidatus Krumholzibacteriaceae bacterium | reverse complement strand
GAATCCGTCCTGATTCATTGAATCATGGGCGGATGCGGTGTACTATTGCGGTCGCCCGAAGCGTCCGGGACCCGGCCGCTGAGGCAATGCAGCGGTGGGGTCGGGACACGGGAGACTGAAGGAAGCATGGAGGGCATATGGCGCGATATCTCGTGACCGGGGGAGCGGGATTCATCGGATCGAATATCGCCGAGGCGCTTGTGAAGGGCGGCGAGGAGGTTGTCGTCTTCGACAACCTCACGACGGGATACGAGAAGAACATTGCACACCTGCGGGGCGCCCTCAGGTTCATCGAGGGGGACATTCGCGATGCCGGGGCCGTCCGCGGGGCGATGGCGGGAGTCGACTACGTGCTCCATGAGGCGGCGCTTGCCTCGGTGCCTCGAAGCATCGAGGACCCGGTGCTCGTGACCGACGTCAACGTCGGGGGGACGCTCGTGGTGCTCGAAGAGGCGCGAAGGGCCAACGTGAAGCGCGTCGTGTACGCGGCTTCCTCCTCTGCCTACGGGGACTCCGAGACGCTTCCGAAGATCGAGAGCATGACGCCGAGGCCGCTGTCGCCGTATGGGGCGAGCAAGCTCGCGGGGGAGTACTACTGCGCGGTATACGCGCGTGTGTACGGTCTTTCGACGCTGTCGCTTCGCTATTTCAACGTCTTCGGGCCGCGTCAGGATCCGAAGAGCCAGTACGCCGCCGTAGTCCCGATCTTTATCACCGATCTTCTCGCCGGCAGGCGATCGACGATCTTCGGCGACGGGGAGCAGAGCAGGGATTTCACCTTCATCGAGAACGTGGTCGAGGCAAATATCCGTGCCTCTCGCTGCGAGGCGGCGCAGGGGCAGACGATCAACGTCGCATGCGGGACGCACTACACGCTGAACGAGCTTTTCGCCGAAATACAGCGAATCGTCGGGGGCTCGCTCGCGCCGGCATACGCCGAGCCGCGGGCGGGAGACGTGAAGCATTCACATGCCGATATCTCGGCGGCCGGGTCGCTCATCGGCTACTCGGTCCCGGTTCCCTTCGCCGAGGGGCTCCGGCGAACGATCCAATGGTACCGCGAGGCACGCGGGTAGGTTCGGAGTTGTGTTTTTGCTTTACAGGGCGCTCGCAGAAACGATAGGATACGGGCAGGATTATCGAAAGGTGGCACCGGCATTGAAACAGAAATCCATATTCGTTGTCGCGGCCATTCTCTGTGCCGTCTCGCTCGCCGCGGCGCCGCTGTCCGCGCAGCAGGACGTCCGGCTGCGGAAGGGGGATTCGATTCGACTCGACGTTCCCCAGCGCGACGACCTCGGACGGACCCTCACGGTTGACGCGAAGGGGGAAGTGAGCCTGCCTATCGTCGGAGCGATCCACGTCGAAGGGCTCACCCTTGATGAGGCAAAGGGCACGATCCTCCGCTCCATCCAGGAGGTCTACCCGAGCGTAGAGACGATAACGGTGAGTCTTATCGGCGAGGAGTCGAGGCGGCTCATCTACGTTCAGGGGCAGGTCGCCCATCCGGGGAAATACGAGTTCGGAGGCACTCCGTCAGTCTGGGATGCGGTCAAGGAGGCGGGAGGGGTGCTCGCGACCGGCTCGCTCGAATCTGTCCGCATCATCAGGGCCAGCGGAGAGGGGAGCACGACGACCCTCGTCAATCTCCAGGCCGCCCTCGACTCGGGGGATCTCAAATCGCTTCCCACGCTCAAGCCGGGAGATACGGTCATCGTGCCCGAGCACACGGCGACCTACACCGGGACGGGCGCTGTCAACGTGTTCGGCGCGGTCCTTCACCCGGCCGCATATCCTCTCACGGGCGAAAAGAGGCTCAGCGACGCGATTCTCGCGGCCGGCGGGCCCGCCGAGGGGGCCAAGCTGCGCAAAATCACGATTATCCGGCCGGTGAAGGACGGGCGCGCGGTGACGATAACCGTCGACTTCCAACGTTACCTCGACACGGGTGACGCCCGTCAGAATCCTCCGATTCTCCCGAACGACACCGTGAACGTCCCCCGGAACAGCACGTTTAAGGCGGCCATCGTTAGCCCGAATTTCCTGCTTGCCCTCATTTCAACTTCGGTGACCGTTGCGGCGCTCCTCGTCTACTCGCGAAGGTAAGGGGTGGGTG
>DATCCP010000293.1:0-4058 GCA_036511215.1 Candidatus Krumholzibacteriaceae bacterium | reverse complement strand
TCGATATCGATCCGATCGCCGAGAAGCTCCTCGCCGTGAAGCCCTATCTCATCACGAAGACCCCGCCCCCGAGCGACCAGGAGCGGCTCCAGAGCCAGGCGGACCGCGCGAAGCTCGACGGCCTCTACGAGTGCATCCTCTGCGGCTCGTGCACCTCGTCGTGCCCGTCGTTCTGGGCGGACGAGGAGTACCTCGGGCCGCACGCCTTCCTCAAGGCGTACCGTTTCATCGCGGACAGCCGCGACGAGGGCGCACGCGAGCATTTCGAGGCGCTCGACGACAAGCACGGCCTCTGGCGGTGCCACACGATCTTCAACTGCGTCGAGGCGTGTCCGAAGAGTCTCAACCCGACGAAGGCGATCGCGGCGCTCAAGCGCGAGCTCGTGAAGAGCCGGATCGGGTAGGATAGATTCCGCGCGTTCCCGTTCGGGAACCGCCGCCGCACGTTGTACGCGAGAGCGGGAGGTATGGCGATGTCCAGATTGTCCCGTCGTAGTTTTCTCAAGCTCACCGCTGGTCTCGGCGCCGCGAGCGCTTTTCTGCCGCTGCGCTCGATTCTCCCGGGCTCGGCGTTCAAAGGGCTCTCGGCCGCGCCCCTCTTCTCCGGTGGCACCGGCACCAAGCCGCTCGTCATCTCGACCTGGAAGCACGGCATTCCCGCGAATGACGCCGCGTGGCAGATTCTCGTGGGCGGCGGCAAGGCGCTCGACGCCGTCGAGGCGGGCGTGCACGTGCCCGAGGGGGACCCGAACGTCATGAGCGTCGGGTACGGCGGCCTTCCGGACGAGGACTGCAAGGTGACACTCGACGCCTGTATCATGTCGCCACAGGGGAACGCGGGCTCCGTCGCGTTCGTTCAGAACTACAAGCATCCGATATCTATCGCGCGCAAGGTCATGGAAGAGACCGATCACGTGATGCTCGTCGGCGAGGGGGCTGAGGAGTTCGCCCGGAAAAACGGCTTCCCGCGGGAGGAGCTCCTCACCGACGCTGCGCGCGAGGCGTGGATCAAGTGGAAGCAGAAGATGAGCGAAGAGGACGATTGGTTCCCGAAAGACCTCGATCATGATACGATCGGCATGGTCGCAATCGACGCCACGGGCGACCTCGCCGGCGCCTGCACGACCTCGGGGCTCGCGTTCAAGATTCACGGGCGCGTGGGAGATTCTCCCATACCGGGGGACGGGATGTACGTCGATAACGGGGTCGGCGCCGCGGCCTCGACGGGGAAGGGGGAGGAAGTCATCAAGGTCTGTGGGAGCTTCCTCGTCGTTGAGGGGATGCGGCAGGGGCTCTCGCCGAAGGATGCGTGCAAGCGAGCGCTCGAGCGGATCATCAAGCGGCACGCGGGGAAGCCCACGTTCCAGGTCGCGTTCATCGCTCTCTCGAAAGAGGGAGAGATCGGCGCGCTCTCGCTCCAGAAGGGGTTCCAGTACGCGCTCGCCGCGGGTGGAAAGAACGATCTCATTGATGCCGAGTACCTTCTCTAGGTGCCGGCGGCGGTGTTCGTCACTGATATCGGGAGGAATGACGTGGCAGAGAAGAATTCCAGAGGCGTGTTGAATTCGATGCTTCTCCTGTTCGCGGCGATGCTCGCGGCGGTCGCGATCGCGGCCTGTTCGCTCGTGCCGGCGAGTCCCGAGGGCGTCGCGAAGAAGATGCTCCGCGCGCACGGCGGCGCCGCGAAGCTCTCGCGCCTCGACAGCTTCGTCGGCAGGGGATTCATCAGGGACTTGAGCTCCAAGCAGGTGGCCAAAAGCTTTGCATTCGACGTGTACCGCAAGGGGCAGCTCTACAAGCACAGGATCATGTCGGCTCCCGCCGGCAAGCTCACCGACGTCATCGTCCTCTCCTTCGACGGCACGACGAGCCGTGAGTGGATGAACGGGAGAGGGACGAGGACGATCCCCCCCATGGAGCTCGGGATACTCAAGTATCGATTCCCCGACGTGATTCAATGGGTCCAGGGAGCGGACCGCAAAGGGGAGCGGCTTCCCCTCAAGAAAGGCGACGAGGTCGTTCGCGTGCGCTACACGCAGGGAGATGACATCGTCATGCTCGCGGTCGACACGAAGACCTGGCTCCTCGACAGCGTCCAGGTCACGAATGCGAAGGATACTTCGTTCGCCTTTAGCGAAGCGTACCAATACTACAGCGATGTCGACGGAATTCCGTTCCCCGAGGAGTGCAGGGCGACGTACGGCGGCCAGCCCTACTACGACTTTCTGCTCTCGAAAATCGAGCTCAGGACAGATCTCCCCGACTCGCTTCTGCGCGTGAACGCCGCGGACAGCGCGGGGATCTCGAAGCGCGAGGCGCCGGCGGCGGCGCAGCCGAAGGCCGCCAAGCGCTGAAACGGCCATGTGATCGACACGTCGGATTTCAGAGAAGCTCTTTCACATTGAAAAGCGAAGAGAATGTGTATCCCGCTTTCGCGAGGTTTTCCCCGGCGCCCTCGTCACGGTCGACGATCGTGAAGACGCCGGCGATCGTTCCCCCGCCCGCCTCGATGGACTGCGCGGCCTTGAGGAGGGAGCCCCCCGTCGTCGCGACGTCCTCGAGAAGCACGACGCGCATGCCTTCTTTCAGATTCCCCTCGACGAGGTTCTTTGTGCCGTGGTCCTTCGCCTCTTTGCGGATGAGGAGCCCTTCCTTATCGAGGCCGCGCTGCGCGGCGAGGGTGAGGAGGGCGCCGATGATGGGATCGGCGCCGATCGTCGGGCCCGCGAAGGCGTCGTAGGTGAGCTTCTCGAAGCGGTCGAGGAGCAGCATCGATGCGAGGTAGAGGCCGCGCGCGCTCAGGGTCGTCATCTTGCCGTTTATGTAGTAGCTGCTCTTTCGGCCGGAGACGAGCGTGAAGTCCCCCTTGAGAATCGAGCGCTTCTTGAGGATCTCCCTGAGTTCTTCTCTCTCGTTCATCGGAGCTCCCTTGCATCAGCCGGTCGCTATCATGATGCCGACCGAGATCTGTAAAAAGCGGGCCGTACTCTCGCCCGTGTAGAAATGCACCGTATCGTCTCTGCCCGTGCCGACGAAGACAGCGTGGTACTTCGCGTTCGCATTGAGCCAGAATGAGTTTCCGAGTTTCACGAGAACGCCGGTCCCGCAGTAAAGTCCGAGCCGATTGTCGCTCTTCTGGGCGTCGTAGAACCCCTGCGGAATGATCGCGTTCACGCTGTAGAGCCCGGGCCCCGCCTCGAAGGTCGACAGGACGCGGCCGTGCACCTTCGTGATGCCGATCATTCCGACGGTGACGGAGAAGATCTGGAGGTTCACGTTCGTGAGATCGAAGAACTCGAGGTTCTTGGCCTCGTCCTTCGACTCGCCGAAGTTGTGCGAGGACAGCGCCACGTCGATCCCGAGCCAGTCGGCGATCCCATGAATGAAATGGAGCTCGATCTCGCTCCCGTCGCCGAACTCCCTGTTGAGGGGGCCGCTCGTGACGACGCCGCCGACGCGCACACCAAGCACCTCGCGTCCCTTGAGGCTCTGGGCCCCGAGGGGGAGACTCCACGCGACGAGGGCCGCGACGATCGTGAATGCGGCGACGATCTTCGATAGCTTCATATAATGGAAAATAACATACAAGCGAGGGGGCCGCTAAGAAAAATCGATCCGGTCGCCGTCTCTTGGTGAGCGCCGATGCGGCGTCGGAGCGCTGCGCCCCGGTGCGCCTCAGCGCGCGAGGACGAGCTTGGCTCTCGCGAGAATGCGGGGGCCGTCTTTCAGCACGGCGAAGTACACGCCCGATGGGAGCGGCGCTCCGCCGTGGTCGATGCCGTCCCACCTTACCGCTCCGTCCCCGCGGGCGTTCGTCCGCGCGCCGAGATCGCAGAGCCCGTGTCCCGCGGCGTCGTATATGGAGACCGTGAGGTTCGCGTCGGATACGCCGTGTATGGATATCCAGGTGGACGGGTTGAACGGATTCGGCCCGCAGACGATCCGCGGCGCTTCCGGCGGCTCGCCGAGCCGGCTCTCCGAGAGCCCGCTCGGATAGATCTGTCTCTTCTGCTTGCTGTGCTCGTGGGACCCCGGTCCAACAGGCGGTGTCGGGGGGG
>DATCCP010000292.1:0-4867 GCA_036511215.1 Candidatus Krumholzibacteriaceae bacterium | reverse complement strand
CGTCGAGGGCGATGAATACCTGCTCGCCGAAGGACGGAGAGCTCTCGGTATAACCGGACCCGGGGCCGTAGTCGCGATGGGAGTTGCCGTTCGCGTCATTGTAGAGCCAATCCCAGTACGTCTGGTAGCCGTTGCCCAGGTTGCTTGGACTGCTCGTGCCCCAGACGTGCGCCGGGTCGTAGATCCGGCCGTCGAAGTACGAGAGAATCTCATTGGCGTTGGCGACTCCATTCCTGTTGAGATCGACGCAGTCGACGCCCGGCGTAAAGGTCGTGCTGAAATCGACGTCGATCCAGTTGAACGTGTCGCCGTCGGCATAGAAGAACGAGGGATGAAAAACGTCGATGCCCGTGTCGAAGTCGGAGATTCGCATGCCTTTGCCCGTGAGCGGAACCCCGAGGGGATCTCGGTGCCGCCACGCGGAGTCGGCCTGAATCGCGTGGGCGCTCACGTCGAGACACGGGAACACGCAGGGCTTCCACGCCGCGTCGAGCTTCAGAACGTCGCTGCGCGCCGCGAGCCCGTCGACAGAGTCCCACGGAACGTGTGCCGCGTAGAACGGTCCCGTGTGGGCGACCGCGCCGTCGATCCGGAAGAAGCTCACGCCGCCCTGTTCGAAGGATGCGATCTCCGCGCCGGAGAGAACGTGATCGAATTTCAACGTGACCATGACGTTGTCGGAGAGCGCTTCGGCGAGTCCTGGCTGATCGGCCTTTGTCCGGGCGAATCCCGTCTCGCGCGCGTGCTGCAGGAACTTTAGCGGCGTGTTGAGCTTCCCGCTATCCGCCTGGAGCGAGCCCGCGAGAACGACGAGCGACAGATATGCGACGAGCATGAATCGGATGATCTTCACGATGCCCTCCTTGATATCCAGCACGGCGAGAGCAATTCGATTGCATCTTCTCTCAATTATAATAGATTTTCATCGTTACTGTAAGGTCAAAAGGAAAGGCCCCTCCGTTCGGGAGGGGCCTTTTGCCGCGGGCGAGCTGCTTTGAGGGCGCATCCCGCGCCCCGCTGCAGTCGAAGTGCCGGTTACTTCTTGATCGGGTACTGTGGCCGCTCCGGAAGCTTCACCGGATTCTCCTTGATCTTCTCCAATACGACCTCGATCGCCTTCTCGAGCTGCTGGTCGCGTCCCTTTGCAGCCTCTTCCGGCAGGTTGTCGACCTCGATATCGGGCTTCACGCCGGACCGCTCGACGTCCCATTGGCCCTTGAGGTTGTAGAAGCCGAAATCGGGCATCGAGATGAAGCCGCCGTCCATGAGCTGGATGCCGCGACTGATTCCGACGAGACCGCCCCAGGTCGTGGTTCCGATAAGGGGGCCGCATCCTTCCTCGCGGAAGTAGTACGGGAACGCGTCCCCGCCGGAGCCAGCGTAGCCGTTGATGAGGCACACCATACGGCCGCGGGGCGCCGTCGAGGGCGTCACCCAGCTCTTGCCTTCCCTGCGTCCCCAGAGGTTCAGGATCTGGCGCGAGAGCCGCTCGATCAGTGGATTGGGGATCGAACCGCCGCTGTTGTAGCGGGCGTCGATGATGAGGCCTTCCTTGTTGACCTGCGGGTAGAAGGCCCGAATGAACTCATTGAAGCCGTTGATCGACGTGTCGGGCACATGGATGTAGCCGACCTTGCCGCCCGTCGCGTCCGAGACCTTCTTCCGGTTGCTTTCGACCCAGTCGTTGTAGCGGAGCCAGTACTCGCTCGCGACCGGCTCGACGGTGTATTCCTTGGCATCCTTGCCCGACGGGTCTTTCGCGACCTTGATCACGACCTGCCTGTCGGCCGTGTTCTCGAAGAGGGCGTACGGGGAGGCGGGGTACTTGAGCTCGACGCCGTTCACGGCGATGAGGTAATCCCCTTCCTTGACGCCGATGCCAGGCTGGGCGAGCGGCGCCGTGCATTTCTTGTCCCAGTTGCGTCCCGTGAAGATCTTCGAGATCTTGTAACGGCCCGCGGCCTGGTTGAGCTCGTAGTCGCATCCGAGCATGCCGACCGTGATACGGCTGTACTGGGGCTGGTCCCCGCCGCCGACGTAGGTGTGCGACGTGTTGAGTTCGGAGATGAGCTCGCCGATGATGTAGTTCAGGTCCTCGCGGTGCGACACGTGCTTGAGAAGCGGCGCGTAGCGGGCCTTCATCGCGGCCCAGTCGACGCCGTGCATGTTCGGATCGTAGAAGAAATCGCGCTCGAGCCGCCACGCCTCGTTGTACTCCTGCGCCCATTCGGATTCGGGATCGACCTTGATCTCGAGTCCGCCGGTTTCGATCTTGCCGTCGCCGACCTTCTTCCCGGCGACCGCGTCGATGATTCCGAAAACCTGCTTCGCGCGGTAGAGGATCTTCTTGCCGTCCGCGGAGAGCTCGTAGCCGTCGATGCCGCTCAGGACCTCTTTCGCCTCGCGCTTCTTCATGTCGAACGTCATGAGCGTTGACTGGGAGGTTCCCCCGCCGCTCTCATCGTCGCCGAGGACCGGGAGCTCCGGAATCTTGATGTAGAAGATGCTGCCCGAGGCCGCGCTCATTCCGAAGTAGTTGCCGGGTCCGACGGGGAGCGCCACGATGCGGGCCTCGAGACCCTCGAGGTCGATTTTCGTCTCTTTGGCCGCGGCGCTCTTCTCTTCCTCTTTGCTCTTGTCGGCCTTCTTCTTGCCGCCCTTTTTCTTGTCCGCCTTCTGTTCGTCCTTCTTCTCGTCTTTCGCGGCGGAGCTGTCGTCCTTCTTATCCTCGGGCTTCACGGCCTCCTCCTCGTCGCTCTCGAAAGCGAGAGGGGAGGCGGTGTCGGCCTGAAGCGTGGCCACGCAGATGTCCGAGGCGAGAACGTACGTGAAATTGTCCTCGAAACGGCTGAACTGCGGGTACCAGCTCCTGTTCGAGTTGAAGTAGAGGTACTTGCCGTCGGGATCGAAAACGGGATTGTAATCGTCGTAGAAGCCGCTCGTGACGCGGTTGACCTTGTTGCCGCCAAGCGAGTATAGATAGAGCGAGCCGAAGTTGTTGTCCCCCGTCATCGCGTAGGCGAGCCACTTGCTGTCGGGAGACCAGGAGTAATCATTGATGTCGCCGTTCTCGCTCTTATCGACCTTCTTGACGTCCTTCTTGTCGATGTCGACGTAGTAGAGCGTCCAGGTCTGGTCCGCGAAGGCTATTCTTTTGCTGTCGGGGGACCAGAGAAGGCGCCACGGCCAGCCCTTGTAGCCCTTCGTGATCTGCACCTCTTCGTTCTTGCCTTCCGGATCCCGCAGGTAGATCTCGTACTCGCCGGTCCTGTCCGAACAATACGCGATCCACGTGCCGTCGGGAGACCACGCGGGGGCGCGTTCCCGGATGCCCTGCGTGTTCGTGATGTTGCGCCACTCGCCCTTCTCCGCGGGGATCGTGAAGATGTCCCCTCGGGCCTCGACGACCGCGCGCTTGCCGGTGCGCGATATCGCGAACTCGCCGATTGCCGCGCCGACCTTCTTGAAGGCCGGCCGCGTGAAGGTGAGGTCGCTCGGGATCTCGATGTCGATCTTCTTCGTCTTCTCGGTCTTGAGGTCGAGCACGTAGAGCCAGCCGCCATTCTCATAGACGATCGCGTCGCCGCCCAGGCTCGGCCATTTCACGTCGAATTCATCGTGGTTCGTTACCTTGCGGACCTTCCGTGTCGCGAGGTCGAGACAGTAGATGTTCATCGTGTGGTCGCGGTCGGAGATGAAGTAGATCGAGTTCTTGTACCACATCGGAAAGCCGTCGAAGCCCAGGTAGTCGGTGAGCCGCTCCGACGTGTTCTTCTCGAAATCGTAGAGCCAGATGTCCTGCTGCATGCCGCCCTGGTAGCGCTTCCATGTCCTGCCCTCGGTCTCCATCCGGTTGTAGGCGATCTTTTTCCCGTCGGGGGAGTACGAGGTGAGTCCGCCCTCGAAGAGCGGAAGCACGTCGGGGAAGCCGCCCTTCACGTCAATGAGGAAGAGGCGGCTGTAACGAGGGCCCGGATTCGTCTTGCTCAACATGTTCGAGCGGAAGAGGATCTTGTCGCCCGTCGGGTACCAATCGACGACGATGTCGGAGGCCGGATCGTAGGTCAGCCGCTTCGGCTCCCCGCCGTCGGCCGGCATAACGAATACGTCGCTATTGCCGTCGTAGGACCCCGTGAACGCGATCTGCTTTCCATCGGGCGAGAACTTCGCCATGGCCTCATAGCCCGGGTGCGTCGTGAGACGGCTCGCCACGCCTCCGCCGGACGATACGATCCAGAGATCGCCTCCATAGGTGAATACGATCTTGTCACCGCTGATATCAGCGTTGCGCATGAGGCGCCCCTCGGGGGCCGCCTGCAGTGTGCCGGCGGCGAGGAGCAGGAGAAGCATAGAAACGACAATCCCCCTCGTACCCATCAGTGACTCCTTCCGAGAAAAAGGGTTATGGATTTCCAGAACGATTCGAAACCTGGCAAACACCGACGTATTTAGTAATACCGCGCCGGGGGGCAAATAGTTTCAAAAAAAGAGCTTTCCGGAAATGCTGCGTGGGAATCAGCCCAGGCTCCCGACCTCTTTCTCCACCTCTTCGAGGATCTCGCACGAGCTGACGAGCTCCTTCATGCGCGTGTGATCCGGGTAGAGGGGCCGGTCGATGTCGAGGAACTCGACGTGGCGGCGGACAACCTCTTTCGCCTTCGCCGTGCCGCGGCCGAGCTTGTACTCCCTGAAGTCGAGCGCCTGCGCCGCCGCCATGAGCTCGATGCCGAGAATGCCGTATGCGTTGTCGAGGATCTGGAAGTTCTTGATCGCCGTGTTCATCCCCATCGAGACGAAGTCCTCCTGGTCCGCGGCGGCCGGGATCGACTGGATCGACGCGGGCATCGAGAGGATGCGCTGCTCGACG
>DATCCP010000291.1:0-2704 GCA_036511215.1 Candidatus Krumholzibacteriaceae bacterium | reverse complement strand
GCGGGCCGACAAGCAGCGCATCCAGGAGGAGGTCGGGAGCGGCGCGGTCAATCTCGTCGTCGGCACCCACGCGCTCATCCAGGAGGCAATCTCGTTCCGCGAGCTCGGCCTCGCCGTCATCGACGAGCAGCACCGCTTCGGCGTGAAGCAGCGCGCGAGGTTCGGGCAGGGGGAGTTCATCCCACATTTTCTCGTCATGACGGCGACGCCGATACCGAGGAGCCTCGCGCAGACCGTGTACGGCGATCTCGATCTTTCGATCATCGATGAGCTCCCCGCGGGGAAGCGGCACGTGCGGACGCGGATCGTCGCGGCCGAGGAGCGCGAGAAGATCTACGAGGAGGTGCGCGCCGCCTTCAGGGCGGGCCGCCAGGCCTTCATGCTCTATCCCCTCGTCCAGGAGAGCGAGCGGAGCGATTACCTCGCGGCCACCGAGGAGTTCGAGCGGCTTCAGCGCGAGGAGCTCGTCGAGTTCCCGCTCGGACTTCTGCACGGGCGGATGAGCTTCGAGGAGAAATCGAAGGCGATCGATCTCTTCAGGAGAGGCGAGATTCTCGGCCTCGTGACGACGACCGTCATCGAGGTCGGCGTCGACATCCCGAACGCGTCGATCCTTCTCGTGAACAATCCCGAGCGCTTCGGCCTCGCCCAGCTCCATCAGCTGCGCGGGAGAGTCGGCCGCGGGGGGAACGACGGCGCCTGCTATCTGCTCATGAGCGGGGACGTGGGCGCCGCGGCTCGCGAGCGGCTCTCGTTCTTCGCCGCGAACGACGACGGGTTCAAGGTCGCGGAGGAGGACCTCAGGCTTCGCGGTCCGGGAGAGATCTGGGGCTTCCGCCAGTCGGGGTACCCGCAGTTCAAGCTCATCAATCCACTCAGCGATCATGAGCTCGTCCAGCTCTCGTGGGACGAGAGCACGCGGCTGCTCGAGCGCGACCCCGCTCTCTCGCATTCCGAGAACAGGGCGCTCGCCGTGTATTTCAGGCAGTACTACAAGCCGAAGATGGAGCTCGCCGAGATCGGCTAAGGAGGCCTCATGCTTTCGCGAAACGACGCGCTCGAGCTCGTCACAAGAAATCTCACCAAGAAGAATCTCGTCAAGCACACGCTTGCCGTCGAGGTCATCATGCGCGCCTTGGCCAAGCGCTTCGGCGCGAGCGAGGATCTCTGGGGCCTCGCCGGGCTCCTGCACGACCTCGACTACGAGCAGACAATGGACACGCCGGCCCGTCACGGGCTCCTCACGGTCGAGATGCTCGCGGGGCTCGACGTTCCACAGGAGGTCACGGACGCCATCCTCGCCCACGCAGGGCACCGTGAGCGCAACTCCCTCATGGACAAGGCGATATGCTGCGTTGATCCGGTAACTGGCTTAATAGTTGCATCGGCCCTCATGCACCCGTCGAAGACCATCGCGGCCATCGAGGCCGACTTCGTGGGGAAACGGTTCAAGGAAAAGCGGTTTGCGGCGGGCGCAAACCGCGAAGCGATTGCAGGTTGTAGCGAGCTGGGTCTCGAATTGCACGAGTTCTTTTCCGCTTCGATCGATGCGATGAGGGGCATCTCCCGGGAGCTCGAGCTCTAGGAGCGGGGTCCAGCGGGAAATTTATCCGGAGGAACGCGCGATGATCGTCACATGCGATGGATGCCATACAAGATACCTCCTCGGTGACGAGAAGGTCCCGGACAAGGGAATCCGCGTGAGGTGCCCGAAGTGCCGCAGCGTCTGGCGGCTCATGCCGGCGGCCGATAGTTCCGTCTTCGAGACCTCGTCGAGCGGATTTCTCGGAGAGGCGCCGGTCGTCGAGTCGCCGAAGAGCGAATGGGCCTCGCTCGAGCAGTCGCTCTCCGCTCTCGCGGGGCGGATGGGGCAGCCGATGGAAGAAGAGGCGGTGCTCCCGGACGACAGACCGCAGGCGGCGACGATGGAAAAGCCTTCCGAGGATCCCGAGGCTCGCAAGAAAAAGGAGCGCTCAAAGAGATTGGCACGGGTCTTCGTCAGTGATATTCTCGTGTACAACAAAGAGAAGCGGGACAAGGGCCTCGCGAGCGGCGACCTCATGACCGTGCTCGGGCCCGAGATCAAGAAAGCCTGGGAGGCGTACAAGGAAAAGGTTGGCCCCACGGTCGTCGAGTCGACCGACTATTTCCGTGACGCTCTCAACGAGATTCTCGCCGATGGGCGGAAGGTGTTCTGAGTTGTGAACGTGGAAGGAATCACACTCGATATTCTCAATCTGCAACCGCGGCTCCGCGACGAGTTCTTCGCCGCGTCGAAGCTGCCCGACAGCGTCGTCGTCAAGGAATTCGACACATTCACCAAGTTTCTGAAGGCCGTCAAGGCCGATGGGCAGAGCCCCTCGAATCTCATCATGTTTCTTCCGAGCGGGAAGTTCGACGCCAAGAAGACGCGGCTCGTGCGGCTCGCCCGGCTCGAGAGCCCTCTCTACATCGTTGCGTCCGAGTGCAGCGAGAGGGACTACCTCACGTACGTCACGATCGGCGCGAACGCGGTGCTCCAGCCCCCGTTCGGCAAGGCGGACGTGCAGCAGGTGCTCAACGGCCGCTCGAACGACGAGAACCCGTTCCCCCGCAATGCCGACGTCATCAAGGAAGGCCAGGTCCGCGTCGACTTTCTCATTCCGAGCAAACTCTCGCGCATCCTCGGTGTGAACCGGCTCGTCTCGTTCCTCGCCAACGAGTT
>DATCCP010000290.1:0-2546 GCA_036511215.1 Candidatus Krumholzibacteriaceae bacterium | reverse complement strand
ACCCTCAACGTCTCCCGGAGCAAGTATTGGGGGGAGTGCGGCATAACCCTCGACTGCATAAACACATCCGCCGGCGACCGGGTACGCTCGCTCGATGAAACGCTGACCCTTGGTGATCTTCTGCGGGGGATGCGGATCTTTTCCGAGCTTGCCGTGAAGCTTCCGCGCTGCGGCGCGGTTCTCCTGTGGGCGAACAACCGATTCATCGTTACCGTGGGGCCCGCGATCATCGCATGGTCGAGGCTCTTCAGGAAACCGATCTTTGTGAAGGTGTTCGGCGCCTATCTCGCGCGGCGAATTCGCCGGACGCCGCAGCCCGCGAGGAAGCTTGTGCTATCCATTCTCGGAACCGCCGCGTGCGTGTACCCCGAAACGAAAGCTCTTGCCCATGAGCTCGTCGAGGAGGGCTGGCTTCCGGCCCGGCGTGTGTTTGCGCTCCCAAACTTTCTGTCCGACAGTTCGTTCGTCGAGACGTTCACGGCGAAACGGTTCTCGGGCAGGTGCGTCTTCTTCGGACAGATCAAAAGGGAGAAGGGAGTCTTCGATATCATCGAAGCGCTCGGGGGGCGGGACGGCGCCGCATGCGATTTCTACGGCCCCGTGCTTGATCGGGACCGCGATGATTTTCTCGCTTCAATCGCGAGATTCCGGAATCTCTCGTACAAGGGAGCCGTCGAACCGGGGGGCGTGAGTCGGGTCGCGGCGGCCTACGATGTGCTGCTTCTTCCGACGTATCACGACAGCGAAGGTTACCCGGCAGTCGTCCTCGAGGCGTATGCGGCTGGGATACCCGTCGTCGCGACGAACTGGCTCTCGATTCCCGAGATCGTTGAGGACGGCGTTCGGGGCATCCTCGTTCCCGTGAAGGCGCCGGAGAGGATTCGCGAAGCGGTCAAGAGACTCGCCTCCGACGAGCACCTGTATGAATCAATGTGCAGGAATGCCTTTGAATACGTGAGGTCATTCTCCGAAGGCGCCGTGCTCGGGGGGATTCTCATTCCTCAGGTCGCGCGGGTTCTTCGATGAACATCTACCGGAGGAGCACCGCCTTGCGGGTTATCGTGACCTCTCGCGTTTTGAGAACATAGAAATAGACTCCGCTCGCGAGGTCCGAGGGCGCCCATCGCACCGCATGGCGGCCTTTCGAGATATGGCCGCGCGCGAGGCGCGCGACCTCTCTCCCACCCGAATCGTAGACGCGCAGATCCACCTCGCCGTCGCCCGCGAGCGAGAACCGGATCACGGTCGAGGGGTTGAAGGGGTTCGGCGCGTTCTGCTCGAGTGTCGCGATCGTCCTCGGTCCGGCCGTGGACGTCGGTTCGCCGATCTGAAGCGTGTCCCGCCGCACGTAGTGATTGTGGGCATGCACGTCGAGCTCGAGCCAGGTCACCGAATCGGGAAACGCCCTCGAGCGGACGATGTCGATGTGCCCCGTTGCGTCCGCGGAGCCTCTTCCGTAGCAGAGCCCGCGGCGGTACAGACAGGCCACCGCGCCGGGAATGCCGGTGTCGACGCCGAAGACCGTCTGATTTCTCCCGATGACGGACGCGTGGACCGCCTCGAGAGAGTCGGGCGTGTCGGTCCAGGAGTCGAGGGCCGGATCGCCGAGGAGATTCGACTCGTAGAAACACCACCGCACGGCGCCCGGTTCCCATTCGCCGGGCAGATCGAGGAACGGAACGGTTTCGTCCTTCGACCGCGCGTGCGCCTCCCCGAGTGTCGCAGCGCCCTCGGTGAAAACGGCGTCGAAAAACTCCCGCATGAGATGAATCGACGGCCCGTTCGTCGTGCCCTCGTCGAACCAGCCGTAGCGGGAGTTGCAGACGAACGCGGCCGCGCAGTGGCCGTTCGAGACCATTTGCTCGCCGATGCAGTCGGCGGTTTCGTAGTAGCCCGACGGCGTGAAGTTGTCGAAGGAGCCGTCATAGCATCCGGTCGAGCACATAACGGGGAAGGCGGCGCTCACGCCGTCGTTCGTGAAGTAGAGGTCGGTGACGTCGCTCCGGTTCATCCGCATCACATAGCCGGTGTTCGAGTGCCCCGAGTGGCCGACCCAGCTCGTTCCCGCATTGACCCCGTCGAAGACGGCGTTCCGGTTCCATACGAGGACACGGTCGTACGTTCGCGCGATCGAGAAGCCGGTCGGGATTCCGGTAGTCGTGAAGCCGTTGTCCGCATGGGTCCCGACGAGGAGCTCGACCTCGTCGTCTCCGTAGGTCAGGGGGTCGTCCCAGAGCTTCTCGCCGAGAAGAAGGGCGCGGCGCACCTGACCGGCGACGGGATGGTCCTGGTACATCATCGTCTTGTTGATGAAGTGGGCGATCTCGTCCGGCGTATCGACGCTCGCCCTGCCGACAACGATCTCCGCGTAAGGATCGTCTTCGCCGACCTCTCCCCACAGCGCATCTGCGTCCTTGTTCCACGTGCCGTCGAGATTCGCGAAATAGAGGTCCGCCGGCATATTTGAGTCCGTATAGAGCTCCGATGAGTGCACCTCTCCGTAGAGGCCGCGGTAGGGAACGATCTTGGGATCGCCCGTGCCCCCG
>DATCCP010000289.1:0-2885 GCA_036511215.1 Candidatus Krumholzibacteriaceae bacterium | reverse complement strand
ATCTCGGGGAGGAGAATCACGTCGGCGCCTCCCGCGATTCCCGCCTCCAGCGCGATCCAGCCGCAATCGCGCCCCATGACCTCGAGAGCGAGAACGCGGTGGTGACTCTCCGCGGTCGTGTGGAGCTTGTCGAGCGCGTCCGTGGCCGTGTTGACGGCGCTGTTGAATCCAAAGGTCACATCCGTCGCCTCGAGGTCGTTGTCGATCGTTTTCGGGACGCCGACCACATTCACGCCCTTCTCGAAGAGCGCCTGGGCGATCTTCATCGTGCCGTCTCCGCCGACCGCGACGAGGCAGTCGATGCCGAGCTTCCTCGCGTTCCGCACGATCTCGTCGGTCACGTCCTTGAATACTGTCTTCCCGTTCGTCTTCACGGGGTAGCTGAGCGGGTTCCCGCGGTTCGAGGTGCCGAGGATCGTCCCGCCGCGCGCCTGGAGCCCCCGCACGTCGTGCGAGTAGAGCCTCTGGCGGGCGCCGCCGTCGAGGAGACCGTCGAAACCGTCCTGGATGCCGAGCACCTCCCAGCCGTGCTCGATGATCGCGGCCCGCACGACGCCCCGGATGACGGCGTTGAGCCCCGGGCAGTCCCCGCCCCCCGTGAGTATCGCGATGCGCCTGATCTGCTCCGGATCGATCGAACCGCCGCGAGGCCGCTTGGCTGCCCTTTTCTTCACGCTTGCCATTGAATGGGGTCCTTTCGTTTCATGTTTCTCTTTGGTAAAATCCTCGACGCCTATAATATCCCCTGTGGCTTCGGTGGTGTACAGAAAAAGGGAGGACAAAATGGCCGAGAGGCTCCACTCGACGCGGCGGCTTGTCAATCCGATGTGGCGGCTTGTCAATCCGACGCGGCGGTCTGTCTATTCGCCGCGGCTCCTCGTCGTCGCGGGAATGCTCCTGTGCGCCCTCGCCGCGTGCTCGAAGCACTCCGGCGCCGAGCGCGGCCGCTCCGCGATGAGCGAGCGGCAGCGCGACAGCACGATCGCGAAGTCGCGCCTTCCGGGAGGCGGCATTGTCGGCCAGGCGCTCGCCGTCTCGGATTCGACCGCCGCTCGGGCGGCGCGCCTCGATTCGCTCCCGCGCTGAGCGGGGACCCCGCGGAAGGCGCCATTTTCTTCTTTCCAAAAGGGCGCCCGAGCGGTAGACTACCCGAAAATCAGAGGCTTCATGGCGCTACGCAGACGAAAGGAGGTGCAGATAATGATGAGGACCATTCTCGTTCTATGCCTGGCTCTCGTGATTGCCCTCTCTTTCGGCTGTTCGAAGAAGAAAGAGGAGGCTCCGAAGCTGGAAGCGGCCAAGAAGGAAGCCGCCAGGGCGGGCATGATCAGCCCGACCTTCGATCCGGTGAGCAAGGAGGACATCGATATCGCGACGTCTCCTTACTCGTATGAGTATAACGGCGTGCTCTACTTCTTCTCCTCCGCCCAGAACATGGAGACCTTCAAGGCGAATCCGGCGAAGTACATTCTTCCTGGGGCCGAGACACCGCAGACCACGCCGCCCAAGGGTCAGTAATGACCTTTTAAAGGCGCGGCTTTCATTCAAAAAGAGATAAAGCCCCCTTCCGGGGGCTTTTTTCTTGGCGCATGATGCCCGGCCGTTCCCCCGGCGCAGGGCGGGCTCTATGTTCCCTTCACGACGTCGATCACCGTTTTCACGACGGAGTCGATCTCTTTCTCCGTGAGCTTGGGGTAGAGCGGGAGGCTGATCGTTCGCGCGCCGATATCCTCGGCCACGGGGAACATCCCGGGCCGGGAGCCGAAGCGCTTCCGGTAGTACGTCATGAGATGGACCGGATAGAAGTTCACCGAGACCCCGATGCCGCGGTTCTGGAGCTCATCGAGGATCGCGTCGCGCCGCGCGGCCTCGACGAGGATCGTGAAGAGATGGTATGCGTGGCGCGCCTCGGGGCGCGTGGCGTGGATCTCTATGCCGTCGACGCCGCCGAACCCCTCCGTGTACCGCCGGTAAATCTCGCCGCGGCGATCGAGGAAGCGTTCGACCTTCTTCAACTGCTCGATGAGGATCGCCGCGTGGATATTGTCCATGTTGTACTTCCAGCCGAAGACGTCGACGTCGTAGCGCTCAAAACGGCTCGAGTAGCGCTCGACGGCGCTCTTGTCGAAGCCGTGAAGGCGCAGCTTCTTCAGGAGCTCCGCCTGGCCCGCCTCCCTCGCGGAGATCGCGCCCCCCTCCCCCGACGTGATGTTCTTCGTCGCGTAGAAGCTGAAGCAGGCAAAGTCTCCGTAGTGCCCCGGCTTCTTGCCGTTCCATTCCGCTTCGAGCGAGTGGGCCGCGTCCTCGACGACCGCGAGGCTGCGGCGGCGGGCGATCTCCGTGATCGCCGTCATGTCGCACATCTGTCCGTAGAGGTGGACGGGGAGGATGGCGCGCGTGCGATCCGTGATCGCCGCCTCGATCGCGGCGGGATCGATGTTCCCCGTCGAGCGTTCGACATCCGCGAACACGGGAGTGGCGCCTGCCATGATAATGCTGTTGGCCGTGCCGACGAAGGTGAGGGGGGTCGTGACGACCTCGTCTCCCGGCCGGATGCCCGCCGCGAGCAGCGCGAGCTGCATCGCCGCCGTGCAGCTCGTCACCGCGACGGTGGAGGGGAGGCCGAGGTAGGAGGCGAGGTCCTTCTCGAATTCCGAAACCTCGTCCCCGGTCGTGAGGAAGAGGGAGCGGAAGACGCGCTCGACACGGCGGAGCTCTTCCTCGCCGATATTATGCTTGCAGTATTCGACCCGTTTTTTCAATTCGCGCCCGTTCTCCGGAACCGCCGTCACCGCAGGTAGAGGATCTTTCGCGTCTGGCTGAACTTGCCCGCCTTGATGCGGCAGAAGTACATGCCCGAGGCGACGTCGCGGCCGGCGCCGTCC
>DATCCP010000288.1:0-5637 GCA_036511215.1 Candidatus Krumholzibacteriaceae bacterium | reverse complement strand
TGCCAATTAGTAATACGTTCCAATGCGGGGAGGATTGCAACACGGGAGGCGGGCATCATGAAACGCACGTTACTGATATCGATGGTATTCGTGCTCCTCGGAGTCGCGGCGTCCGCGCAGCTTCCTCCGCGGGGAAACATCGCTCTGTACGCCGACGGAGCCCGTTCATACAACGCGTGCTGTCCGATTCCTCCCGGCTTTGCGATTGCGAAGATCGAAATGTGGGTGTAGTGTCTGCCGAGCGAGAACGGGCTCTGGGGCGTGGATTTCGCCGTCGGCTACCCATCGAACATCATACGCGACCGCTTGACCCACAACGGTCACCTCGCTTCGATCGCGGGGGACCCGCTCACTGGTGTAGCCGCCCGTTTCGATGCATGTCAGTGGAACTGGTGCTGGGTCGCGCACCAACGCGGCGGGAAACCCGGCCGAACCCTGCTTGAAGGGGACGACACTTCTCCTCAACGCGGCGGCTCCGTGCCTGCCGCCCGAAACGGCCATCGGGACCGATGGGCCGACGTGGGGGGCTCTGAAAGGGCTGTTTACCGAGTAGGGCAGAAGTACCGTACGAAAAGCAGGCTCGCGGCGCGGTAAGGCTCTTTTTTGACTTGATTTGTCCCATGCCGACCAATACCTTTAAAAAGCGGGTCATTGATTTTGTGCTGCCCCTTATTCCTCTCTCGAAACCACCCCTGGAGACGAGGTGAAGCCTCCTGATGCAGCGTTATAGCATGCGACTGATACGCGCTCTCTGGCCATGGTTTCTTCTGCTGCCTCTTCTCGCGTCCTCCGTGGAGGCGCGAGAGAGAGGGACGCGCCTCGTTTCATCATCCGGCGGCGCGGTGTCATTCGAGGTCACCGTTCCTGCGGCCCGGATCGTTTCGGCGGCTGGGGGCGCCGTCAGGGTCGTCATCGACGGGTACGGTACGTTCTCTCCCCCGGGAGCGATCGAGTTGCCCGGCGCGGCGTTCCGCATTGCGATCCCGCCGCTCGGCGAGCCGCGCGTAACGGCGACGGTGCTCGAGGAGGAGCGCATCGGCCCCCTGAATCTTGCCCGCGTGGCAGCCGAGAGGTTCGTCGAGGGGCAAAACGGGATGGCGGTCACGGAGCAGTACTATCCTCCGGATCCCTGGGCGAACGGCGGCGGCCTGCCGCTCGTCGAGGCCCGGACCGCCTCTTTCATGGGCCGCCAACGGGTGCTTCCCGTCAGGGTCAATCCCCTCATCATCGACGCCTCGGGGGCCCGCCTCGTCCGCAAGCTCTCGATCACGGTGAGCTTCGGGAGCGCGGGAGCGCAGACGGGCGCCGAGGATCTCACGGAGGCCCCCGTTTCGGGCACCTGGAAGCACATCTACGACGAGCTCCTCGTGAACCCCGATGACGTGTCCAAGTTCCGGAAGCCGCTCGCCCGGGTGCAGGCGGCGATGGCGCCCGGCGAGGCGGGAAAGAAGCTCAAGATCCGCATCCCGGAAACGGGCATCTATGCGATACGCGCCGACTCTCTCATCGCCGCGGGGCTCTCCGCGGGACTCTCGACGGGGGAGATCGCGCTCAAGAGATACTACTACGACGAGACGAGGCCTGATCTTCTGAGAAAGGTGGACGTGCCCATTCTCGTTATCGAGAGCCCGTCGGCCGCCCCGGGTGTCTTCGACGGGGGAGACCGGATCATCTTCTACGCGCTCGGCATCAAAGACGACGCGCAGGCGCTCGATATCGACGCGCTCTATACCAATGACAACGTTCTGTGGCTCGAGGAGGAGGTCGCGGGGACCCTCATGAATCAGGGCCCGCCTCCCCCCGCCACCCCGGGCGACGCAATCACCCAGTTCACCGCGACCGAGAAATACCGGAAGGACGTCTGGTACATGAAGAACGCGGTGCCGGGCACGCACGATTTCTACTATGCGAAGGCCCCCGATCTCAAGGAATCGGCGGCGTCCTTCACCCTGCACCATCCGGCGCCCGCGGGGACCTTCTCGCTGACGCTGCGGTTGCAGGGGGATGATCCTCTCGGATACTCGCATACCGTCTCCTTCAGTGTGCGGAACGCGACGGGGACCCGTCCGGTGGGGACAGCGAGCTTCACCGGAAAGGCGACCAGGACGTTCTCCTTCGCCGGGCTTTCCTCCTCCTGGCTCGTCGACGGGCAGAACGATCTCGTCTTTGTGTGCGATGCCGATTACGGGTATCTCATCAATGATTTCACGATCGACTACACGGCCCTCTTTGCGGCGCACGGCGACGAGCTTGAGTTCGCGGTGGACCCGATCGTCGACCCGAGGACGATGGAGATCACGGGCTTCACGGTGAACAGGGGCTGGCTCATCGACATCACGAATCCGGAGAATCCTCTCTATCGGACGCTCGCCCCCGCGGATTTCGCGGCCGACGGGAGCTCGTACAAGCTCGAGCTCACGATCGACGAGTCCTTTGCGGCGCGGCGTTTCATCGCGATCGGGGCCGGCGCGGGAGACGCCGTCCAGGTGCATTCGATAGCGGTCGACGCCCCGTCGCACCTCCGCGAATCGACCGGGCCGTACCAGGCGCTCATCGTATCGCACAAGGATTTTCTGCAGCGCATCGGCGAATACGCCACGATGAGGAGGAGCCAGGGCTACCGGCTGATGACGGCGGACGTCGAGGACGTGTACGACGAGTTCAACGGGGGGCTCCCGAACGCGAACGCGATCAAGCGGTACATCAAGTACGGCCTCAACCACTGGGGGGTCGAATTCGTTCTCCTCGTCGGGGACGCGAGCGAGGATCACAAGCGGCTCTACGTCGGAGCCAACCCCAATCTGCAGGGCTCTCCCCCCGATTTCGTCCCTTCGTTCACTTTTTCGACCGATGTGAGCGGCACGTTCGACGACGAGGTCATCTGTTCGGACAAATGGTACGCGTTTCTCGACGAGAGCGTGCCCATAACGTCGGCCGCGGGCCCGAGCGGGGCTGACATCCTCTTGGGGGACGGCTACCCCGACGTCATCGTCGGCAGGCTGCCCGTCGGGAGAGACGTCGAGCTGAGGGCGCTTCTCACCAAGATAACTCGCATGGAAACGCCTCAACCGGACGACACGTGGAGGCGCCGGATCGTGCTCTTCTCCGACGACGCCTGGTCGGGCCGCGGAAGCGACTACCGGTACAACTCATACGAACAGGCGTTCGAGGACAGCACGGAAGCGTGCGGAGCGACCATCGAGAGCGCGCTTCCCGGCGGATTTGACGTGCAGCGGCTCTACCTTTCACAATACACGGATCCGATTCATCCCGACCGGAACGAGAGCGGCCCCGCCGTTCTCACCAAGTCGACGAACCAGACGCGGGCAAAGTTCACACCGGCGCTCAACCGGGCGCTCAACCAGGGATGCCTGTGGTACATGTTCCAGGGGCACGCGAACCGTACCGTGCTCACGACGGAGTCCGCGTACGCGCTCGGGTGGTACATGGACATCGACAGCCTTCGGACGTACACGCCCTTCATCTTTATGGGCTTCGGCTGCCATATCAGCGATTTCGCCCTCTGGCAGGAGCTTTCCGCGTCCGCGGAAGCGGGACCGTACGGCGACTGCATGAGCGAGCAGCTCCTCTTCAGGCCCGGATCCGGCGCGGTCGCGACGTACGCGAGCGTCGGGTTCGAGTACCTCCAGGAGAATGCACAGCTCGCGGGGCTGCTGCACCGGACGTTCTTCCAGACGCCCCCCGCTGACTCGGTGGGGCCCCGCAAGGAGTACACGGGCGCCCATTGGATATTCGGGGAGGCCGTCGAGGAGGCCGAGATCCAGGAGATCGATCAGGGCGGGCTCGGCATGGTGCTGCGGTACACGATCCTCGGCGATCCGATGCTCAAGGTCGACCTCGGGCCCCCGCTCATCCGCCTCGAGGCCGATTGGGGGGGCGGGTACCAGATCATCTCTCCGGATACGATGCGGGCCCACAACGGCACGAACCTCGTCAAGCTGCGCCTCGCGGCGAGCGATATCGTGGCGATCGGGAAGATCACGCTCCAGGTGAACGGGGAGGACCGCACGAGCTCCCTCACCGTCACGCCGATCGTCGATACGGACAAGACGTACTCGCGCTCGTATACGGCCGACTTCAATTACACGATCGATCCGACGGACGAGCTCCTCGTGTTCAGGGTGTACACGCCGACGGGGAGCGAATCGGGCGTCGTCGAGATACCGATCGTGACCACGATGCGGCTCTTCTTTAACGATTATCTCGAGATACTGCCGGGCGTCGACGCTCCCCCTACGGGCGCGTTCCGGCTCAAGGTCGATTTTCCGGCATATCTCTCCCAGCCGCCCGTCCTCTCCATCGACGGGGCCGTCGAGGACGCCATACATTTCACGGTGCCCGATCAGCGGGATTCCCTGCATTGGGAAGCCGCGTTCGAAAGGACGTTCACGCCCGGGGTGCATATCCTCACGCTGAGAACCGGCGGCTTCTCGCGGGATTTCACCTTCAATGTCACGGGGAACGATCTCGTCGTGAACTCGTTCAGCTTCCCGAACCCCTTCAGCAGGGAAACGAACATTGTCTACAGCCTCAACGTCGCCGCCGAAGATGTGACGATCGATATCTATAACGTGAGCGGCCTCCGGATCAGGCGCCTCGATCTCCCGCCGGACAGGCTCAATCCCGCGAGCCTTGGGCGACCCCACTCGGTCCTCTGGGACGGACGCGATCTCGCCGGGGACCGCGTCGCGAACGGCACGTATATCTACGTGCTGCGTGTCCGCCGGGGCGCCCAGACGATCGACATCAAGGGCAAGAGCGTGAAGCTCGAGTAAAAAGTCCTTTACCTTGAGGCGGCGCCTTCCTACAATCATCCCCGAGGAAATGCCCACGCGTGTCCGGGACGCTCCTGGATGCACGGATCGCCTCATCCCCGGGGAGGTTTCGTTTTGAAGAAGCGTCTCGATGCCCTCAGGAAAAAGGAAAAACGGCTCATCGTCGGGATCGAAACCGGCAACAGCCCGGGCAAGCTCGGGGCCGCCCTCGTCGAGGTTTCGGGGAACGGCGACAATACGGTGCTCTACCTGCGGGGGTTCACGAGCCGATCCTTGAACCCCGAGCTCCAGGCGGCCATCAGCGCCCTCGAAGGGGCTGAAAGGTTCGATTCCGAGGAGCTCGCCGGCATCAACTTCCTTGTTCTCCGCCATCTCTCCAAGCTGTATGAGGAGGTTCTCGACAACGCGGCCCTCCCGAGCGATGAAGTCGACTGCATCGGGCTCAGCTGCCTCGAGATAGGGGATCTCGCGTTCCCGGGAGACCCGGCGGTTTTCAGCGAATTGACGAACCACGTGGTCGCGAGCCATTTCAGGATCGGCGTGGATAACGGCGCGGGCGGGTTCCTCGCGGTCGAGGAGGCTCTTCTCCAGGGGATCGTGAGCGAGATGGTCGACCGGTTCGGGCTGGAAGAAGAGGTGCGGGAGGCCGTTACCGTGGCGCTCCTCGCGAACGAGTCGATTTTCAACGAGGGCGACGGCGTGTGCGAAAGAACGGCTCCGGGAAAGAGCGCGAAGGGCCGGAGCACCAAGACGGCGAAAGGCACGGCCGCCTCCGGCGCGGGGGCAAAGCCTCGCCTCTGCGGGGAGTTCTTCTTTCCAGGCTGAACATGCCTCCGCCGCA
>DATCCP010000287.1:0-6635 GCA_036511215.1 Candidatus Krumholzibacteriaceae bacterium | reverse complement strand
CTGTCCTAAAACAAAATAACGTCCACGCGCCGCCTTCGGCTCCGCTTCATCCCGATCGCGGCGACGTTCCTTCACCGGATCGAGCCCCCCCGCGGGAACCTCCCCCCCGCACGGAGCTGCTCCATAATCGGGTTCAAAATACCACAAGCCAGAGCAAATTGCAATAGCCAACACCAGTTAAGCCTATGATAAAACGATTGTTATAAAATCAAGGTTTGACCTCGACGATCGAATTGAATGCGCCGAAGCCATCTTTGACTCTCTTCGAATTCCCGAGATCCGGCATCCATTTCTCCCCGTCGACGAGGAACTTGTACTCATAACGCCCCGGCTTGAGAGGAAGGGTGATCGACCACAGCCCCTTCCCTTCGCGATCGTACATGGGATCGGCGTTCGTCGACCAGTTGTTGAAATCGCCGACGACCGCGACCTTGTGAACCTTCGGAGCGTACAGGGCGAAGAGAATGCCTCCAGGAGCGCGTTGAGGACCCATCGCGGGGGCGCCCCCCGGCCCTACCTGGGGAATCTGCGGTCCGCACGCGGAAACGAGCACCATGAGAAGCACGGTGAGAACGATTCCTGCGGTGATGACGCGATGTTTCATGTTCACGGCACAATCAGCAGATTGGCCTTCCCTCCTCTTTCATCATCGACGACTCTCGGATTCTCCGGGTCGAGAAGCCACTCCGTCTCGTTGACGAGAAACCGGTAGCGATAGCGGCCCGGACCGAGGCGGACAGCGAGCTGCCATACGCCTTCTTCCCGGGTCCTTTCCATGAGTCCAACGAGCACTTCCCCCGCCTCAGCGTCCCCACGAGCCCAGTTGTTCCGGGGCCAGTCTCCCGCAAGCTGAACCGTTCGCGCGGAAAGGGCCTTGACCCGGAACGTGACCGTATCGCCGTCGATGCGCGGGGTGCCGAACGACCGCTCGAGGTACCGGCCGCAGGAGGCCGCAAGCACGATGACACCTGCAGCAGCACAAGCCCATATGAGACCACGAGCGCTGAATCGCATAGTAGAATTATAACGCCGGCGCATCAGAAAGTAAAACCCGCTTCGAAGGTCACGACCCAGTCTTCCGCCAGTGTCTCTTCGGCGCCCATGAGGGCATTCATCGACGCAGCCTCGCCGTGGGAGGCGAGTGTCTGAAACAGGCCGCGCTCGTATAGATAGTCTTCCCTTCCGTGACCTGAGAAAGAATAGAGCCATCGATCGAAGCCGTATGGGTTTACGCCGGCGCCGACCGCGCACCAGAGAGACCTCGTGACTGAGCCCCGCAGCGAGAGGAACGCGTCGACGAAATCCCGCTCGATTTCGGGGTAGCGGTACGAGGCCCCGCGCATATCGAGAAGAAGGGTCAAGCGCGCCTGGACGGCCACACCGCTCACGAGGCGGATTTCCCTGAAGAGCGGCCCCCCGCCCGATGCATCCCCCCGCTGGGTCATCGCGAGCCGAAGCCCCTTCCCCCACGGAGAAACGCCATCCGGCTCGGCGTTCCACGCGCCGGAAAGCGTCACCTCGTAGAGGTCCCGGGAGGACAAAAACGGGATGAGATCGTACCGCAGCTCGTCGCCGTCGAGCCAGAAATTCGATCGCCCAAGCCAGAACGTCGATCCCGTGTTCAGCGTAGAGTACTGCTCGACCTTTCCCGAGAGGCCTATCGAACGGGAAGGATCTCCGAACTCGAATCTTCCGCACAGGGACGTTCTCCACCCATCCGGTCTTCCGCCCCTCGCGGCCGGGTCCCCCTCGAGCGTCGTCTGTACGAACGCGAGACCGGCATGGAGCCGTTTCCCCGTGCGCGACACCCCCAGGGAGAACCGGTGTCCATGCTCCCGTTCACCTTCGAGCGAGACGTCCGTAAGATCGGTGGAGCCCTCCTCGCCCTCGACGAGTTTTCCGGTCGCGGACAGGCAGCTCCGGCCGAAGAGAAGCTCGCCGTCGAGGGCGACGCCCCCCTCCCCTGGAAGCGAGAGCGAAAAGCCATGAAACACGCCCCGCTCGAATCCGTGGTAGAGATCGCCGCCGAACCTCGGAAACCGCCACAATCCCGCCTTCGGCTTCCGATCCCCCCTGAACAGGTATCGAATCGAGGCGCTCCTGAACTTCACGCCAAGCCGTAGCCCGAAGACGTCGGAATCGATATAGTCCCGTTGGGAAGAGAGGTCCAACGAGTCCGGCGTTCCCTCGAGCCCCGAAACGTAGCCGCGCAGCCGGCTCAGATAGAGGAAGCGTCCTTCGAGGCCGAGGGGAAGCGTCTCCTCGAGCTCCACGCCCCTCGAAAAGAGGCTTACCGGGTAGCGATAGGGGCCGACGGCGCCGATGAGAGCAAGCGAATCGCCGAGATCGATTTCCCCGGGCGGCCGCGTGAACGCCTTCAGAGCGCCTCTGTCGAGGCGATACGATGCGAGGGCTCTGAGAAGAAAGGATTCCCCGCTGCCCCTTTTCCCTTCGGAGAATCTTTCGATCTGGCCGACCGCGATATCCGCGTCGATCCTCTTGTCGATCACACCTTTGATCCCCGCCGAGAAAAAGAGCGACATCTCGTCCTTGTCCGCGACCGCCTCGATGCGCGCGAGCGGCGCCACGCGCATCTTCGAGGAGCCCGTCCGGACGCCGCCCACCGACTCCGCATAGGCCACTTCGAGAGCACCGCCATTCTGAACGAGCGTGAAGCACGAGTTTCCCTGTGCGTCGTGGCAGGGGTTGTCGGGATCGCGCATCGAGACGCCGTTCACGAAGAAGCGGTAGCGGTAGGTGCCCGGGAGAAGGTAGAGACGGATCTCGAAACCGGTGTTCCCTCGGACCATAAGATCGATCGTCGGGTTCCACCCGTTGAAGTCGCCGACGAGGAACACGGCGCCCGAATCGATCCGCGCGATCCTGAAAGCGACCTCTTCGTCCTCGACGACGACCGACGAGCGGCACGCCCCCGCGGCGAAAACGCCGAGCGCAAAGGGTACGATCAACGCGAGGAATCGCTTCATCTGGCCCCCTCCCCGCCGAACCATATTCTCGTGAAGAACTGGATGAACCGATCCTTCAAAGGGGGCTCGAGCTCGAACGCATAGAGGTCGAAGTCGTGCTCCATCGTCAGACCCTCGTAGCGCGGCGTGAAGGACCCGACAGCGGCCTGGAAGAGGAACCGCTCGCGCGGCCTGAATTCGAGCCCGACGTTGTAGAGGCTCGTGCGGGACCGGTACAGGTAGAGCGCGCTTTTCGCGGAGACCCGGGAGCCGAGATCGAGCGTCGCCTGGGCGAGGTACGAGAGGAGGTTTCCGGCGCCGGGATCGTCCATGCGCACGGTCATGACAAGGCGGGAGAGAGCGTTGTCGTCGAGAAAGGACACCGCCGCCGAGCTCCTCTGTCCCGTTCTGCACAAGACGCTCTCCCTGAGCTCGAAACCGCCCCGGTAGCGCATTCGGGCGCTCGCGACAAGGCGGTTCAAATCCTCTCCGCGGAACGTACCGTTCGAGGCATCGATTGAAACGAGCGCGTCGTATCTCGCGGGCTTCCACCACGCGAGCACGTAGCTTTCATCGAGCCCGGGCGGAATCTCTCCTTCGAGCGGAGGATTCGTGAATTGCGTCCCCGAATAACGATACCCGGGGACGAGGCCCACGGCGCCGAGACCGCCCATTCCGAAACGCAGGCCTTCGATCTCCGCCGCGAAGGCGTCGTCGGGGGAAAACAGGGCGCCGAAGTCGCCGAAAGACGCCTTATCCCAGTTCAGATCGAAGAGGGTGTGCTCGCGAAGCTCATCCCACCCGCCGCTCTGCGTCCGCGCGAGCTCCGCGAATAAATCGATCCCCCGTATCCCGACTCCGAAATCCGCTCCGACGGTGATGCGCCGGCCATATGCCTCCATGCGAGAATCCGAGACGGTGAGCCCCGCGTGCACGTGCCGGCTCTGAAACGCCTCGAGCCGGAGCACGCGGAGATTGTTCCCCCCCGCCTGAAACGAAGGGAGTCCACCGTGAATGACGGCATCGTCTCGAATGATCGATTCGACATAGTTCAACGAGGCATGGGCGCCGGCGTTCACCCGGAGAGCGAGCCCCTCGCCGCGATCGACGAATCCCGATTCGTCGGACGCGATCGTGAGGAGCTTCTGATCGAGCCGGTACACCCGTTCCCGCACGAAGAGCCTGCCCGTGACGGCGCCTCCGAGAAGATCGAAGCCCGCGTGCGCCTGGTCGAGAACGAACATCTCTTCCTGATAGTCCCCGCCGAGGCGAAAACCCGTCGCGCCCTTTGCGAATAGCGAAAGGTGATTGCCGTAGGCGAGCTCGCCGAGAATCGCGAGCCGGTCGTTGAAATGTGAGAACGACTCCTCGTCGTTCCACGGAAACGCGAGAGACGTTCGGTCGACGTCGATGCGGCTCCGGTAGACGGCCGACCACCGGTAGACGAGCGACGTGTCGGGACGATCCTCGGAGCGCGCGGGGGTATGCGTCGCCAGGAGGAGCAGAGCGCATGCGAGCACCGGGGCGTACGCGGCCGTCATCTTCTCCGCGATGATTTTCCTCACGGCGTCCCCTCGCCAGTTCCCCGACGGATCTTCATCTCGAATCCGCCCGTCCATGTGACCCGCCGCGCCTCGTCCGCCGAGAACGCGATCACGGCCCCGCATCGCGCGCCGGTCCAGCGGAGACCGCCGCTCGCGCCCCCGTCCGAGAATCCGGCTATGAGCTCGATCGGGTAGGCCGTCTTCACGCTGATGCCGTAGTGGGGAATCGTCCGGCCGGCGCTGTGCTCCTCCGCGAATGAGAGAACGACGCGGTCCTCCCAGAAATATGAAGCGCCCCACCGCTGGACCCGGCGCCAGGGCGTCTCCGCTCTCCCGCCGCCCGCGTCGACGCCGAACACGTTCCCGGCCGCATATGCGAGCGAGATGACTGGCAGCGGCCTCACGATAACGCCGACGTCGCACGCCGTCCACTCGAGCGATGCGCGGCCCACGGCCGCGTTCGCGCCGAGGGAGATGAGGGAGCCCTGCGTTCCCTCGAGGAGCCGGTAGGCGGCTCCCGCGAGGAAGAGATTGTCGCTTCCCGCCGCGCGTCCCTGCCGGTACCAGCCGAGCCCGAACGAGGTCTTTCCCGCCGTCATACAAGCGGCCAGACGCGACTCGCGCGCCCCGGCCGAGCCGGCGGGCTCGGCGTAATCGACGTAGCCGGCGAACGGCCCCGCAAGACCGATTCCCGCGGGATTCACGAAGAGCGCGGACGCGTCGTCGGCGAGAGAAACGAAGGCGCCGCCCCCCGCCTGCGACCGGGCGACCGCCGAAGCGTTTTCGAAACGGGCTTCGGCGCGCGAGGCGAGAAGGCACGAGAAGAGAAGCGGGAGGATGAGCCGTTTCATCACTGAGGACCCTTGGCCTCGTCGAGCCGCTTCAATCCCTCGAGTATCAGGTGGTCGAGCTTGACGTCGAGAAGGATGTCTTCATCCTTCGGAAGAATCGCATTGAAGAAGATGAACTGTCCCATTCTCCACGACAGCACCTCATAGACGACCTCTTTCATCTGCTCCTGGATCGCGGCGACGAGGGAATTGTAATCGAGGTACCCCCGGGCGATGAGCGCGTTCCCGATGCGGCCGAACCCTTCCCTCGAGGCGTAATCCCTGAGCACCCGCGTGAGCTGATCCTCCGTTATCAACCCCTTCTCGATGAGGAACCTGCCCAACTTCTTCTTCCGGGTATCGATCGTCGCGTAGATGAGATCCCCTTCCTTGAAATAGAAGCTCGCGACGCTGTCGATCGTCACGAGCTTCAGCTCGCCGGTGAGCGCTGCAAAGCCCATGATCTGAAATGCGACCGAAGGCTCGAGTATCGAGAGGTCCCCTCCAAGATCCATCACGAACCTCCTTCGCTTTTGAGAACGGCCTGGGCCGCGGCGAGAATCGCGATCGGCACGCGGAACGGGGAGCAGCTCACGTAGTTGAGACCCGCTCCGTGGAAGAACGCGATCGATGACGGCTCCCCGCCGTGCTCGCCGCAAATGCCGACCTTGAGCGAGGGATTCGCGGCTCGTCCCTTCTCGACTCCCATCGTGACGAGCTGGCCGACCCCCTCGACGTCGAGCTTCTGGAACGGGTCGCTCGGCCAGATCCCTTTCTCGACGTAGTCACCGAGAAACGCGCCCACGTCGTCGCGGCTGATCCCGAGCGTCGTCTGCGTGAGGTCGTTCGTGCCGAACGAGAAGAACTGCGCGACGGCCGCGATCCTGTCCGCCGTGAGCGCCGCGCGCGGGATCTCGATCATCGTCCCGACGAGATACTCGACGGCGACACCCGTCTCGTTCCGGACGTCGGCGGCGACGCGATCGACGATCTCCTTCTGGAGCTCGAGCTCCTTCACGGCTCCGACGAGCGGGATCATGACTTCCGGTCTCGGCTTCTTTCCCTTCTTGACGAGGTCGCTCGCCGCCTCGAAAATGGCACGCGCCTGCATCTCCGTTATTTCCGGAAAGACGATCCCGAGCCTGCACCCCCGGTGCCCGAGCATCGGATTCGCCTCGTGAAGCGATCTGACTTTGTCCGCGAGGTGCGCCTCGCTCACCCCCATCTTCTTCGCGAGATCGGCGATTTCACTCGCCTCGTGGGGAAGGAACTCGTGGAGCGGAGGGTCGAGCGTC
>DATCCP010000286.1:0-2473 GCA_036511215.1 Candidatus Krumholzibacteriaceae bacterium | reverse complement strand
GACGTTACCGCTACGATCTCGCGAGAATCTACATGAACAGGAAACAGTATAGCGACGCCATGAGACTGTACCGCGAGATTCTCGACGGTGAGCCGGCGTCCCTGGAAGCGATGACCGCTCTCGGAATGATATACGGAATCGTTGGCCGGGACAGTCTGTCGGAGAACATGTTCCTGGCGGCGATAGCGATGGACTCGACGTCGGTCATTGCGTACGAGAATCTCGCCGGCGTATATCTGAAAACGAATCAACCGGACCTCGCCGTTGCCACGCTCGAGAAATGCATCAGTATCGCTCCCCGGGAGCCGCGCCTCTACGAAGACATGCGCATCCTGTACACGCGAATCGGCGACCCAGAGAAAGCGAAATTGTACTCCGACAAGGCCGCCGCGCTGCGAAGGGAAAGGAGCAACTGAAACTGGAATGATCACGAAGAAGAAGTCCAAGTTTCGAGAGTACGTTGAAATCGTCGTCACCGCCCTCATCCTTGCTCTCATTGTTCGTGCCCTCATAATACAGAGCTACCACATCCCCTCGGGATCGATGGAAATGACGCTTCTCCCGGGAGATTTCCTTTTCGCGAACAAGTTCATTTACGGGGCGAAGGTGCCGTTCGTCGACCTTTGGCTAAGACCGACTACATCAAGCGATGCATCGCGGTCGAGGGTCAGACCGTGGAGCTCAAGGGAACGCACCTGTTCATCAACGGGGTCGAGAAGCCCGAGAGCTACTCGCATTACGACCCGAAGTACGACCAGCGCGACTTCGGGCCGTATACCGTTCCGAAGGGGTACATCCTCGTTTTAGGGGATAACCGGAACAACAGCGCTGATTCGCGATACTGGGGGCCGCTCGACAAGAAGCTCCTCAGGGGCGAGGCGCTCTTCATCTACTTCTCGATTGATCTCAATAAGCACTGGATCCGCTTCTCGAGGATCGGCCATATCATCCGCTGATTCAGTTGGTCGCGCGAATATACTCGGCCATTTTCCCGAAGTATGTGCGGACCGGCGGGGCTTCGAGACGGGTCTCCCGCACCGTATTCGAGTTATCGAACCGGAGCTCGCCCGCGAGATACGGCATATAGAGCATGATCTCGTTCGCCATGCCGAGCTCCTTCTCGCCGAACCTGTCCTTCATCTTCGAAATGTAGACAGTGAACTCCTCCGGAGGCACGATCGTGAACCTCTCCCTGCCGAAATGGCGGCTCGCGAGATCGCTGATCTCTTCGAGCGGGGTCGCGTCGTTCAGGCCGGCGGTCAGATGGTAGCAGGCGCCGACGCTCGCCGGATTACGTGTAATCGAATGCACCGCCTCGGTCACGTAATCGACGGGAACGAGATCCAGAGCGCTCGACGGATTGCCCGGCAGCACCTTCAAAACCCCGAGCCAGTACATTCTCAGCGCCCGGTAGAACCCATTGAAACTCGACGCGCGGCCCGTCCGGGAGTCGCAGATGACGATGCTCGGTCTCAGGATCGCGATGGGAAGCTCGTGCATGCTCTCACGCACCAGCATCTCCGCTTCCATCTTGCTGCGCTCGTACGTGTTGTTATGCTCCTGGCCTTCATTCAGTTCGTCCTCGCGGATAATGCCGGTCCGCTTCCCCGCCACGTACGCCGTGCCGATGTAATCGATCCGCCCGAGTGCGCTGCACGTTCGAGCGAAATCGAGGATGTTCCGCGTTCCGCCGATGTTGGTTCTCCGGGCCTCATCGAGCTCGAGGTCGAACCGCGCAGCGGCCGCGCAATGAATGATATGCGAGACTTTGGAGGCGAGATCGCGGTAGCGCGCCTCATCGAGCCCGAATCTCTCGAATGAAACGTCCCCCTCCGCCACATCGATCCTCGTTGACAAACGCCCGGCGTCTCCCGCGGGGTACAGCGACGCGAGCGCATTCATGATTCGTTCTTTGGGATTTTCGCCATGCTTGCCCCTCACGAGAAGAACAAGTCTCGCTTCGGAACATTCGAGCCATTCTTGGAGGAGGCTCTTCCCGATGTATCCCGTGGCCCCAGTGAGAAATACAGTCTCTGTCATCGTTCACCTTTCTCCGCCAGCCGCGTACATTGCATCGATCTCGCCCCTGTATCGTTCCACGATTCTCTGTCTCCTGAGCTTGAGTGTCGGCGTGAGGAGCTCGTTCGCGACGGTGAAACCGTCGGAGAGCAGCTTGAACGCCCTGACCTTCTCGAAAGGCGCGAGCTCCGCCGTTGCCCGCTCGATCTCGGACGCGATGAGCTCCCGGATCTCGTTGCGGCCGAGAAGCGCCGCGTAATCGGCCGCGACGATAGTCTTCTCTCGCGCGTATCGCTCGATCGCCTCGCGCCGCGGGACGATGAGGCCGGTGATGAATTTCTTGTTGTCGCCGAAGAGGAGCGCCTGATCGATATACGGGCTCCTCGTGATCTCCGCCTCAATAGGGACGGGCGCCACCTTCTTCCCGTACGAGGTGACGATGAGCTCCTTGATC
>DATCCP010000285.1:0-2084 GCA_036511215.1 Candidatus Krumholzibacteriaceae bacterium | reverse complement strand
CCCGCATCATCGGGGGGCTCGAGACCTTTCTCGCGGAATACCGCGGCACCGTGCTCCTCGAGATACTTCTCGTCGAAGGCTACAACACCGGCGCCGGGAATCTCGAAGCGCTGAGAAGCATCGTCGGCCGCATGCGCGTCGACCGGGTTCAGCTCAATACGGCCGTGCGTCCCGGAACCGAGAGGCACATAGAACCGCTCGACGAGGAATCCATGGAGAAGATCCGCGATTTCTTCGGACCGCCCTGCGAGGTCATCGCGTCCGCCCGGACGACGCGGATGCGGCATGAGGAACGCATCGTTGAGGAGCTCGTCATCCCGCTCCTCGACAGGCGCCCCTGCACGGCGGCCGATATCGCCGCCGTGCTCGGCATCCCCCCCGCCGACGTCATCAGACTGATGGGCGGCCTTGTGGCCGAAGGGAAGGTGGCGGAGCGGCGCCACGGCGGCGCGGTCTACTACTCATCCGCATCCAGGAAATAATCGACAATTTCCCGCCATTGCCCTTTCGGTCTAATCTATTAAGAAAAAATAAGATAGGCATGCATCTTGCAAGAATTCCGCACTGCACCGGTATCCGCCGAAATATGCAAAGGCCCGAATGCGAAGTCCACCGCCCCGTCCCGTCGGCGCGGCCGGAGGGAGCTTGCGGCATGAGGATTCTCGTAGTTGACGACGACGAAATCTCCGTCGACCTGATCACGCACGCCCTGGCGCAAAAGGGGCACGAGGTCGCCACGGCGCGTGACGGAGATGAGGCGGCGTCCATTCTTTTCAACAGGCCGTTCCGCATGGTTATCACTGATTGGATGATGCCTGGGATGAACGGCCCCGAGCTGTGCCGGTGGATCCGTTCCCGCGGTTTCCACCCGTACACATTCATCATCATGCTGACACAGCGAAACGGCACGGGGGACATCATCGAGGGCCTGAAAGCGGGTGCCGACGAGTTCCTTCACAAGCCCGTCGACCCGATCGAACTCGACCTCCGCGTCGGAAGCGGCGAGCGCATCCTGTCGGGCGAGTACCATCAAGTCGCCGTTTTCGCCCTCGCGAAGCTCGCCGAGTCGCGCGATCCCGAAACGGGCTTGCACCTGGATCGTATCAGGGAGTACTCGAAGATTCTCGGTGTCAATCTCGCACGGCAGAAGAAGTTCGCGAACATCCTCTCGGGCGCGGACATCGAGAACATCTATTTTACAAGCATTCTGCACGACATCGGCAAGGTCGGAATCCCCGATACGATCCTGCTCAAGCCCGGCCCGCTCAGCCCGGCGGAATTCGAAACCATGAAGACGCACACGATCATCGGCGGCAAGACGCTCGGGCAAGCGCTCGCGCAATACCCGGACGCCGGGTTTCTCGAGATCGCCAGGAACATCGCATTCTGGCATCACGAAAAGTATAACGGGACAGGATATCCGCACGGCCTCGCGGGAGAAGACATCCCCCTGTGTGCGCGGATCGTCGCCCTCGCCGACGTGTACGACGCGCTCACGTCCAAGCGACCGTACAAGAAAGCCTTTTCGCACGAGGTGGCGCGCGAAATCATACTCGAGAAAAGCGGAGGTCATTTCGATCCGGATATCATCGCCGCCTTCAAGGAGGCCGACGCCGCGTTCGCGGAAGTCTCGGCGCGCCTCGCCGCGCTCGAATCGCAAGGCGCCTCGGTTCCGGAAATCACCGTCAAAGTTGAAAATTAGAGGACGCTCGCGGGCCGGGGGGCACCTGCACGCGATCACTCCGCGAGCTTGAGCCTCCAGGAGGCGAGAAGAACAAATGCGACGCCGAATCCGGCGAGCACGAGCACATCCGCCGCGACCGCGCTCATCCCGTACCCGAACGAGATGATCTTGTGGATTCCATCCATCGCCCACCCCGTCGGAAACACGAACGCGATGATCTTGAACGCTCGCGGGACGAGCTCGATCGACCACCAGCAGCCGCCGAGCGCCGACATCGTCATCGTCGCGATGATGGACAGCGCCGATACCTGCTCCGGGTTCCGGAAGAGCGCCCCGAAGAATATCCCGAACGCGCCCGTGCAGAAGGCGAACGTCGTCATCAAGAGAACGAGGGCGCCTG
>DATCCP010000284.1:0-2080 GCA_036511215.1 Candidatus Krumholzibacteriaceae bacterium | reverse complement strand
CTCGATTACACCTTCGCGGTGGGCGCGGCAGTCGCAGGCTATTATATCGACGCCGGGATGGATGTCATCGCCGCTGTCGATCCCCTCGTCTCCCAGATTTCCCCGGATCATTTCGAGGAATTTCTCCTCGGCCCCTACGTGAAATTCTTCGATGGCGTGCGGAAGCGCGGCGTCCTGTCCTCTTTCTTCGTCTGCGGGAACGCGTTCAAGAATATCGATCCCATGTGCCGCACCCGGCCGGACGGCATCTCCGTCGACGAGAATATCCCGCTCCCGGAAGCGAAGAAGATTACAGACCGCCACAACATCTGCCTCGGCGGCAACATTCAGCTCACCGTGGTCATGCTTTTCGGGAACCAGGCGGACAACATGAAGGCGGTGGTCGACATCATCGACGGGTCGACGCCCGGCAACCTGATCGTATCGCCGGGCTGCGACATGCCCTATGACGTGCCGATCGAGAACGTGATCGCCGCAGGGCAGGCCGTCCGGGAGACTGCGCAGGCGCGCGCCATCCTCGAGAACTACAAGGGCGCGCAGATCTCTCTCGATGTGGTCCTGCCCGACTATCGGAACCTGGCGAAGCCCCTGGTCGAAGTCTTCACGCTCGATTCCGCCACCTGCGCCGCCTGCGGCTACATGATGGAGGCGGTCAACGAGATGAAATCCGTCTTCGGCGAGCGCATCGACGTCGTGGAATACAAGTTTACCGTCAAGGAGAACATCGCGCGCTGCTTGAAGTTGGGCGTCGCGAATCTCCCGTCCATCTACCTCAACGGCAAGCTTGCCTATTCCTCCATCATCCCCTCGAGGGAAGAGCTCCGCGGCAAGATCGCGGCGATCCTGTAATCCGGGTGTGCGTGGCATGGCCGAGATGGTCGCAAAGTACAAACTGATTTCCTGCAACGTCTTTATGCGCGAATTCTGCGCGATCCTCGCCGGCGCGCGCGCCGTGATCGATCCTGAGTTCCTCGAGCTCGGCCTCCACGAGGACTCCGGCGGACTGCGTGCCCGGCTCCAGGCGCGCATCGACGCGATCTCCGCTGCGCCTCCGCGGGAAAGCGGCGGCCGCGGCTACGACGCCATCCTCCTTGGCTATGGCCTGTGCGGCAACGGGTTGGGGGGGATCACGGCGCGCGCGCTGCCCCTCATCCTCGCGCGCGCGCACGATTGCTGCACGATCCTCCTCGGGTCGCGTATGGCGTTTCAGGAACGTTTCGGCGCCAACTTGAGCACATCCTGGAGCTCCGCGGGTTATATCGAACGGGGCTCCACGTATTTCCGTTCTTCCGAGCTCGGCGCGAGCTCCGGCCGCGGCCTCGAATACGCCGAGCTCGTCGAGCGCTACGGCGAAGACAACGCCGCTTACGTCTGGGATACCCTCCATCCAGAGGTGCGCGAGCGCGAGATCCGCTTCATCGAGACGCCTGAGACGGCGGGCCTCGGTTACGCCGACGCGATGCGCGAACGAGCCGCGGCCGAAGGCAAAGAGTTCATCCTCATCCCCGGGTCCACGCGGCTCCTCCGCGCCCTGGTCGCGGGGGGCTGGGACGAGTCCGAGTTCCTCGTCGTCCCGCCGGGACGCCGCATCGAGCCGGCCTGGGACCATGACCGCGTGATGGACGCAGTCTGAAGGAAGGCAGCGATGCGCGTCCATTTCGTCGGCGGTTTCCTGGGGTCCGGCAAGACCACCGCCATCGTCAACGCCTGCTTGTTCCTCCGCGAGCGCGGCGTCCGAACCGGAATCGTGACGAACGACCAAGGCCGCCTCCAGGTGGACGCGCTCTTTGCGCGCTCCGCTGGCCTCCCGGCCGTGGAGGTTTCGGACGGCTGTTTCTGCTGCCGCTACGACGATTTCGATGAGCGCGTCGCCGCCCTCGCCGAGCGCGAGCGCCCCGACGTGATCTTCGCCGAATCGGTGGGCTCCTGCGCGGACATCGTCGCGACGGTGGTCAGGCCCTTCGCCGCGTTTCACGAGAACTATGGCGCGACGAGCCTTCTCTCGGTCTTCGCAGATTCCCGCCTCCTCCTCGCGTGGCTCTCCGGTCGGACTCTGCCTTTCAGCGAGGACGTGCTCTAC
>DATCCP010000283.1:0-4197 GCA_036511215.1 Candidatus Krumholzibacteriaceae bacterium | reverse complement strand
AAATGGGAATCGTACGAGTCGTCGAACGGAAACCGCCAGTACCAGGTGAGGCGCGGGCGCATCATCTCTTTGATACCCCGCTCGAGATCGCCGAAGAGCGGCTCTATCGACGTGCCCCTGAACCGCTCGACGCGCGGCTTCAGGACTTTCACGCCCATTTTCGTGGGATCGGAATAGTCGTACTCCTCGACGAAGAGAATCCGGTCGAGCTTCACCTTCGCCCGATCCCATCGGGTCTGTCCGTACTGCTGGCGCATAAGAACAGGTGCGGGCTCGCCGGGGGCCGGCCCGAAGAGCTCCAGAACGAGGTCCTTGAGCTCCTTGAAATCGCCCTCGTATGTTGTACGAAATTCGGGGCCGCCCTGCTCCATCTCCCCGTCGAACCGTTTGACGAGATCGTAAACGGGTTTCCGCGCCGCCTCGGCGCCCGCCTTTTCCGCCTCGACGGCGGCCCGGTTTCCGCGGCCGAACCTGTCCAGCATGAGCATGCGGTACTCGACCGTGCCGCGGAAGACGAATGCCGAGGAACCCTTGATGAATATGGGACCGAGGAGAACGACGAGAGAGAGCGACATGGCCACGATTGCACCGACGCTCACGAGGGAAAAGGAGCGATTGAACAGCTTGCGCGTTCTGAGCTCCACGCCATCACCCCCTCATCTTCCGGGAGCGGCGCACGACGTATTCGCTCACGAGGTTCATGATGAACGCGAAGGCGAGAAGACACAGCGCCATCGCGAAGAGCACGTGGTAGCGCGCGGAGCCCGTGACCTGGTCGGCCTCCCCCATGTCTCCCGCTATCGTCGCGGTGAGCGTGCGCACCGGCTGGAGAAGGTTGAACCATGGCGACGGGATTCTGGCGGCGTTTCCCGAGGCCATCCATACGACCATCGTTTCGCCGATGGCGCGCATGACGCCGAGTATCACGGCGGCGAGGATGCCGCTCCGCGCCGCGGGTACGACGACCTTGAGCAGGGTCTCCGCGCGCGTCGCGCCGAGAGCGTAGCTTCCTTCCCTGAGCTCGCGGCCCACCGAGTTCAAGGCGTCTTCGGACACGCTCACGATCGTGGGAAGAGCCATGATGCCGAGAACGACCGAAACGTTGAGGGCGTTCGTGCCGCTCGAGACGACGAGGCGATTGAGGACGCCGGTCAAGGCGAGGAGGGCGCCGACGCCGAGACCGCCGAGGACCACGGACGTCGCGATCCTCACCGGCGTCCCCATTCGGTGCGGGAACCTCGCGGAGACGATATCGCTCGCGACGGCCACCGCAACGAGAAGGAGCGGGGCGAGCACCATCCAGGCTCCCGCGGCGAGCAGGTTTCCCCCGCGCGTCTGGATGAGCGGCGCGAGCACGACGAGCGCAAAGAATCCGTAGACCACGGACGGGATGGCCGCGAGCATTTCGATGACCGGCTTCGCCACCTGACGAACCGCGAACGGGAGAATATCGCTCAGGCACAGGGCGGCGAGTATGCCGAGCGGTACGGCGACCACCGAGGCGCCGAGCGTAACGAGCGCGCTCCCGACGAAGATCGAGAGCGCACCGAATTCGGCCGGATCCCGCGAGGGATACCAGTGCGTGCTCGTGAAGAACTCCCTTATGCCTTCGAGCCTGAAGAAGGGGAGCGCATCGCGTATGATGAAATAGAAGATGAAGAGGAGCGCGATGACGGAGCTCGAGGCGAGCGCGACGAGAAGCGCGGACCCGAAAAGGGCGCCGACGCGCCTGAAGCGCCTGGCGCCCTTGCTTATGACGAGCTGATCCTGCATCAGTACTTCGTGACGGGCACGAAGCCGATCGCCTTGACGATCTCCTGTCCTTTCGGTGTGAGGTAGAGGTTCAGGAACGAGTAGAGCGCGCTCCCCATTTTCGGGTAGCCGTTCGTGAACATGAAGAGCGGCCGCGCGATCGGATAGGTGCCGGAAGTGACCGTTGCTTCGTCCGGCATGATGTTGTTGACCTTGAGCGCCTTGACGGTCTTGTCGACGAAGCCGAGGCCGACGTAGCCGATGGCGGCCGGCGTGCTCTGCACGCGCTCGCGCACGGCGCCGTTCGAGCCCACGTATTCGGCCTTGTTGGAGATCTTCTCCTTGTTGAGAACGAGCGTCTCGAAGCTCTCATACGTGCCGCTGTTCGTATCGCGGCTGATGAGGACGATCGGGACGTTCGGGCCGCCGACGTCCTTCCAACTCGTAAGCTTGCCCGTATAGATGTCGCGGATCTGATCGATCGAGAGCCCCTGGACCGGGCAGCTCGGATGGACGATGACCGCGATCCCGTCGACGGAGACAACCGTGGCAACGGGGAACACGCCCTTTTCGACCGCCGCCTTGAACTCTTCGTCCTTCATGAAGCGCGACATCGTGGCGATATCGCATGTGCCGTTGATGAGCGACTTGGCGCCGTTGCCGCTCCCCGACTCGCTCACGGTGATGTTGACGCCCGCGTTCTTCGACATGTAGTACTCCGCGAACGCCTTCGCGATCGGTCCGACGGTGGTCGATCCGTCGATGACGATCTTGGTCGCCTGCGCGAAGAGCGCGACCGGCGTGAAGACCACGCACAGGACCGCCACGAGGGCGATACTCATAAGGGTATTCTTGAACCGTCTCATTGCATTCTCCTTTTGGAATCTTCTCTCTCTGTCTGTAAGATATCCGGACACCATTAACCTCGCGTTAGCGATTTGTTAGATTTCCGTTAAGGAAACCCCTGCGTGCCTAAAACTTGGCCAGGATGTCCACCATGAGCCGCTTGTAATCGGTTTCCGTCTCACCCTCCTTTATGCCCTTCTTGTTGAGAAGGTACGTCACGTCGAAGCTCGCGTTCTTCTCGAGGCCCACGGAGAACCCGAGCTCGAATCCCTTGCCGTTCGTTCCGCCGCCGATAAAGTCCGAGTAGTTGAAGGCGCCGATCACTGCATCGGCTTCGACCTTTCGATAGTTCACGAAGAGCTTCAGCGACCCTTTGTCCTTCCCATAGTTGAACGTGCCGCCGACGAGGTACGCCGTGTTGAGGCTATCGGCGCCGGTATTGTTCACATAGTCGCCGGTGAACCTGAGCGACGCCTTGTCGTTCACCTTGGCGTCGAGAATGCCGAGCACTTCGAATTCCTTGAAGTCCCACAGGTACCCTTTCCCGGTGCCTACCGTCATCGTGCTGTTGCCGTAGAACTTGTCCGACTTGTAGAAACCGCTCATGCCCTTGGTCCTCTGGAAGCTGAAGTAGCTTGCACCGGCCATGACGCCTATCTTGTCGGAAGGCTTCATGTTGAATCCGGCTTGAGCACCCGACATCCACTGCTCGTTGTCGGGATCGTTGTCGGTGATGTAGAAACCGGCCGCGTTCAGGAACACGTCGACCTTTTCGCCCGCTTTGTGCTTGTATTTGAGGGCCATTCCTTCGGGCGTAAGATCGTTATCCCAGACCATCTGGGTCTTGTCGGCGGTCTCGAAGGGGAACCGCATCTTGCCGGCGTCCACGTTCAGGCCGCCGATCGCCTTCGGGTGAAAGTCAACGTAGGCGAGGTCGAGCTCGATGGGCTTTCTCGAGAATCCGTTCGTCAGCGTCTGGTTCGTCGATACGGGGTCGTCGGAACCCGAGGCGAGACCGATCGTGGCGCTCCACGAATCGTTTATCTCGGCGTCGCCGACGAGCCGCGCCCTGATGCGCCACCGGAAGTTGTCACCCTTGTTCGTTTGCTGAACGAGCTCGTTCCGGAAGCGAACGTCCCCTTTCAGCTTGAGCTTTTCGTACCACTCGGCCGCGTTCGCGACCGCAGGCACGAGCATGCAGACGAGAAGCGCGAGCAACGCCACTCTTCTCACTCCGGCACCTCCCTGGTTGAGGCCACTGACCATTTCTTACTAAAGTTGTCCTTGCGACGATGCAACGACTGTTGCGATAAGTATGTGGGATGCCGGTTAGCGTTTTGTGAGGGGGAAATGAGTTTATGATGAAGGAGCGAAGAGGCGTTCAGCCGCTCCGCGGCAGGTGAATCGAGAATGTGCTGCCCGCGCCGGGCATGCTCTCCACATCCACCGTGCCTTCATGAGCCTGGATGATGTGCTTCACGATCGACAGGCCGAGCCCCGTGCCGCCGAGCTTCCGGCTCCGAGCCTTGTCGACTCGGTAGAAACGCTCGAACACTCGGGGGAGATGCTCGGGCTCGATTCCGCAGCCTCTGTCCCGCA
>DATCCP010000282.1:0-2149 GCA_036511215.1 Candidatus Krumholzibacteriaceae bacterium | reverse complement strand
CCGCCCGAGATTGCACTCGGTCTGCCGGAAGGCGAGCGTGCGCACGGAATCCGCCGTCGAGAAAAACGAGGGGAGATCATCGTAGAGCCCGGTCGCACCGAGGGGCGCTGCCGGCCCGGCAAGAGCTGCGATGACGATGGAGATCAGGAAGGATATGAATCTCAATGAGCGTCCCTTCTACGCGACGCCCTCCAGCAAGCGGGTCTTTCCCTGGTTCACGAAATGTACGAGGATCGTTTTGCGGTGCCCAGAGAGGGTCTCCTTCGCTATCACCTTTCCGTAATCGTTCCAGGAGCGATGGTAGATGACATCTCCGACCTGGTATTCGTTCGATTCCTGATATTCGCGCGCGCTTTCCGTGGAGATGTCTTCCATGGAGAGATCATCGCTCCCCTTGCGGGCCTCCTCCCGCTCGTTCTCCTCGGCTTCGGCGACCTCTTCCTGGTTGGTCATGTGCGGCAGGTACCCGCGACATCCGGGGCAGTTGAGCCAGATGACGTCCTGATTGTCCCCCTCCTCGACCACCGGCATCTCGAAGGTCTTCTTGCACACAGAGCAGAACTGTTCTATGGTCCTCGCGTGTTCCTTTTTTGCTTTAACCTTTCGCTGTATCACAGGAGCCTCCCCCGCGGAACTCTCTTGGCACCCACACGAACCCCTACTGCGAAATAATCCGGCAGCACTCGTCCGCATCCTGGGCCGACAAGTATCTCATGCCGCATACGGGGCATACATGCTTTCCATCCAGCCTGCCTTCGGCCTCCGCTTTCGCGAGCAGCCTATAGAACTTCACGTAGTTCTTATCCTTCTGAAGTAGTGTATCCTCCTTGTCCACTCGCGTCATTGCCACCCTCCCTTTCAGGGATAACTGCTTCAAAACTCTACATAGTGTGGTTTCTCAACCCGGGCCATACTATATATGGTGGGCTTATATCACTTCCCCTCGCGGTTGTCAATAGTATTCCCCAAAAAAAGGGGGACGGGCTCTGAAGCTCTGCGATATCAACGAAGGATGACAACCTTCTTTACGTCTTTCTTGCCCCCCGCATCCACCCGGAGAAAGTAGACGCCCGTCGGCACGGTTCGCCCGTTCGTGTCCGTTCCATCCCACGCGAGCGTCATGATGCCGCCGAAGCGGCTGTTCGAATAGATGCTCTTGATGCGCTGTCCGAGCGCATTGTAAACGTTGATGTCGACCCGCGTTCTCACCTCGATGTCCGACGGCGCGAGGCGCACCGCGCCCCCGGCCGGAACGAGGCTTCCGCTCATGTCGCGATAGCTCCTCGGAACATTCACCGTGAAGGTCGTGTGGTCCGGCGTCGGATTCGGAAGCAGATTCGAGATGAAGCCCGCCTTGATCGGGACGAGGGCCGTTTCATCGATGTCCTGGGAGGGGAACTCGTAGCTGTGGTGCTCCCCGTGTAACGTGACCGAGAACCTCCCGACGACCCGGTACCGGTACTCGTGCCCGGCCTTCACATGCGCGTCGATGAAGCTGTACGCCCTGCGGTCCCCGATCCCGTCGGGCACGGAGACGCTTCCGATGCTCTCCGCGCTCCCCTTCGCCGTCAGGTCCGTGCGAACGACGTCGAAGACGGCGCCGAACACGTCCGCCGCGGTCGTCCATTCGATCCTGATACTCGTGTCGCGCACGGCGCTCGATACATGGTAGTACTTGAGCCCGATGACGAACACGTTCTTCGTCGACTGCGCGCTCATCTCGACGCGGTTCTGCACCTTGACCACGATCGCGTTCGAGCCTGGAAGGAAATCGGTCGCGGCCATCCCCATCCCGATCTGCTCGTTCGGTGAATCCCACTTCCCGCCGACTGGCGTCAGCGCGACGAACGGCTGCCCGTTGAGCGACATCTCGCCGCTCTTGATGTACGGCGCGTAGCTGATCCGGGTCATGTAGGTCGTGTCCTCCTGCGGGTTGTTGTTGGGCACCGCGCCGTTCGTGACGGTGGCGGAGAGTATGTACTCCTCGCCGGGCAGGAGCGTGTCCATCTGCACCCCGGGAAAGGTCATGAACGTGATGACCGGCGAAATCTCGTAGATGTCGGGAATGGAGTTGTCGTTATTGTCGCGCAGCCCCACCTGCCCCATCGTGTATTCGCAGATGGGGAGCGGCTCCGCGAAGGGAGGGTTC
>DATCCP010000281.1:0-6102 GCA_036511215.1 Candidatus Krumholzibacteriaceae bacterium | reverse complement strand
AACGGAAAAAACCCCGCGACGGATATGCGACTGAGACGCTCCGAGCCCACCTGCTCGATCGGCGTGATCACCGGGTCCGGCACGTTGATTTCTACCGTGACGCTGGAACGGTCCCAGGAGACGACGCGGGCGAGCTCCCCGGAGGCGGGAGCCGCGAGCGCCGCGCAGAGCACAAACACGAGGAGAATTGTTCTCATGCACCCCTCCGAATCAGAAGCGCAATGGCGACGGCGGCCGCGGCGAACTGGACGATGATACTGCTCTTTCCGGTCTCCATCCCGTGCGGTATGAGCTTCCGGTGGCCGGGAAAGACCTTCTGATCGTCGCGGATGACTCCAAGCTTCCACAGGAGATTCTCGATGTCGGGAACGAGCGCAAACGCGACTGCGAGAAAAACGCTCAGACTCATCGCGCCGCCGATCACGATCGCCGCGATCGCGGCCAAGGCGAGAGGGATCTCGTAGCGCATCTGGTCGATATCGTGATGAGGAATGACGTCGAGCGCCACGTGGCTCGCGAGTCCCAGGAACGGCGCGAGATAGGGCGTCGGCGAGAGGGCTCCGACGATCGCTCCGACCGCGACATGCGTAAAAAGGCACACGGGAGCGGTAACCTCCCCCGGGCGGTCAACCGATGTTCTCCGCCCTGTCGATGAGCATGATCGGTATGTCTTCCTCGATCGGGTATCGCACGCGGCACCTCGCGCAGACGAGATAGGTTCCCGCGTCGTTCAAAACGACCCTTTCCTTGCACTTCGGACAGGCCAGAATATCGAGAAGCTCCTTGTTCACCATAGGGCGATACTACCCCCTAAACAAAAATCCCTGACAGAATAGGAAAGTATCTGCTTTCCAATCAGGGACATGCAACACAGGACTCTAATTGTACACCTCTTACGCTGGCATTACAATTATATATGATGAAAGGGAATAGGGTCAAGCCCAAATCACGGACCTCTCAGAACGAGTTGATATAGAACACCTCGATCGACCGGTTGACCCCTGATTGGGGGATGTAGTCGCCGAGGAGATCCTTGAAGAAGATCTTGAACCTCAGATTGTCCCGGTAATCGAACCGCACGCCGGCATCGAGGTATCCCTTCCCGCGCGTGAGGTGCGTGGCGACGCCGGCGTCGTTGTCGTCGAGGGCAGGGTCGTAATCGAGAAGAACGCTGAAGCCCCTGATGAGCTCGAACCCGAAGCCCCCGAATGCGTTGATCCCCCTCTCGTCCCTGTTCTCGAACGAGTAGTTGATCCCGCCGTGAATCGAGAGGTCGCCGGCGAGCCGGTAGTTCTTGCTGACGACCGCATAGAGCCCCTTCGATTTCCGCTCGTAGCGATTCGCGCTCTCGATATAGGCGTCCTCCCCCTGGGTGTCGATGCCGAGCGCGAGGGCCGGCCCCGCCTCGGTTTCCTCGATGACGCGCACGCGCGCCTCGAAGCCTGGACGGTCGTTCGCCTGCACGTCGCCGCGGCCGATGAACTCCTGGAAACCGTATGAGACGCCGAGCATAAGCCGGTCGAAGAACCCGACCTTGAGCGCGACGAGGATGCTGCTCTCGGGCCCGATACTCCCCTGGAGCAGGTACCCCCCGTGCGGGAGAACGGATGCCGTGGGGCTCGTGACGAGACGGACATCCTCGAGAATCTGCGCCCGCGCGGCCCCGCCGAGCGACAATGCCGCCGCCGCGACGAGGGCGACACAGAGCGACCTAGTACGAGACTTCGACATGCTCCACCCCCGAAATCGCGTGCAGCTCCTGAAGGAGCTCGACCCCCGGGGAAACCCTCCCGACGCGCGCGCGCACGGCGCCGCGCTCGCGCCCGTTCTCCCTGATGTGGAAAATGACCTCGCGCTCGCCGGGGAAGCGCCCGAGCGTTTCCTTGAGGCGCTCGAGATCCCGCTCGCCGAAGGCCTCCGGGCGAATGGTTAGGTGCACCTTCCGCGTAAGCATCTGGACCGCCTCCTCGATCGTGTAGATCTCATCGGCGATGATCTTCACGTCCCCGCGCTCCTTCAGCGACACCTTCCCCGTGACGACGACGAGCTCGTCCTCTTGGAGCTTCTTCCGCCGCTTCTGGTAGCAATCCGAGAAGACGATGATTTCGAACGAACCGTGCAGATCCTCGACCGTGACGAAGGCCATCGTGTTTCCCTTCCGATCGAGGATCACCCGCATATCGCTCACGAGCGCGGCGGCAACGACCGCGTCGCGCTCCCGCCTGCCGCTCAGAGCGAGGCTGTCGACCGTGATGAGCGCGCCGAGCATCTCCATGTAGCGGTCGAGCGGGTGCCCCGTGAAATAGAACCCCAAGGACTCCTTCTCCCGGTGGAGGCGCACCGAATCCTCCCAATCGGGCACGTCCTCGAGGGGCACCGGCTCGGCGGCTCTGCCGCCCTCGAAGAAACCGAGAAAGCCCTGCCCGCGCTCCCGTTCCCCCTGCCGCCGCTGCGCCTGCGCGAGGATCCGGTCGAGGGTCGCCATCTTCTGCGAGCGTGTCCCCGGGAGAGTGTCCGTCGCGCCGCTCTGGATGAGACTCTCCATGACGCGGCGATTCACGAGGCGCAGGTCGGAGCGCTCGCAGAAGTCGAAGAGATCGCTGAACGGCCCCCCCGCGCGCGCATCGACGATCGACTGGACCGCCTGAACACCGACGTTCTTGATGGCGGCGAGCCCGTACGTGATCTCCCCGCCCGAGAGCCCGAAACCGACGCCGCCGGTGTTGATATCGGGAGGACGGACGACGAGCCCGAGGCTCCGGCACTCGTCGAGGAGCACTATGAGCCGGTCGGTGTCGGCCATATCGCACGTCATCGACGCCGCCATGAAGGCCGCCGGATGATGCGCCTTGAGGTACGCCGTCTGCATCGATATGACGGCGTACGCGGCGGAGTGCGATTTGTTGAATCCGTATCCGGAGAAATAGTTGATGAGGTCGAATATCTTCGCGGCCTTCTTCTTCGTCAAAGCCCGCTCGACGGCGCCCGCGATGAAGCGCTCGCGCTGCTTCTCCATGACGTCTTTCTTCTTCTTCCCCATCGCGCGCCGCAGGATATCGGCCTGACCGAGAGTGAAGCCCGCGAGCTCGCTCGCGATCTTCATGACCTGTTCCTGATAGAGAATGACGCCGTACGTTTCCGCGAGGATCGGTTCGAGACGCGGGTCTTCGTACGCGATCTTCTTTCGGCCGTGCTTGCACTCGATGAAGTCCGAGACCATGTCGCTCCCGAGCGGCCCCGGCCGGTAGAGCGCGTTGATGGCGGTGACATCATCGAATTTCGTCGGGGCGATGCGCCTCAGGAGGTCGCGCATGCCGGAGCTCTCGAGCTGGAAGACGCCGACCGTCTGCCCCTTCCGGAGAAGCTCGAAGGTCGCCTCGTCGTCGAAGGGGATCGCATCCGGTTCGATGCGTCTGTCCTCGTGCAATTCGACGAGATCGATCGTGTTCTTGATCTGCGACAGCGTCTTGAGCCCGAGAATGTCGATCTTGAGAATGCCGATGTCCTCGAGGATCTTCATCTCGTATTGCGTCGTCACCTCGCCCTTGTTCGACCGGAAGAGGGGTACGTGCTCCGTGAGACTCGTCGGGGTGATCACGATGCCCGCCGCATGCGTCGATGCGTGCCGCGCGAGCCCCTCGAGCGAGAACGACAGATCGATGAGCCGCTTGACCCCCGCGTCCTCCCGGTAGAGCGTGTCGAGCTCCGAGACCGTCTGGAGCGCCTTCGCCAGCGTCGTGCCGACCTGCGGGGGAATCATTTTCGCGAGCTTGTCGACGTCTCCGTACGGCATCTTGAGCACGCGTCCGACGTCCCGGACGACGGCTCGGGCCGCCATGCGTCCGAACGTGATGATCTGGCAGACGTTGTCCTTGCCGTACTTCGAGACGACATACTCGATCACCTCCTGCCGCCGCTCATCGGAAAAATCGATGTCGATATCGGGCATCGAGACGCGCTCCGGGTTGAGGAGCCGCTCGAAGAGGAGGCCGTGCTCCATCGGATTGATCGAGGTGATACCGAGAGCGTAGCACACGAGGCTTCCCGCTCCGGAGCCCCTCCCGGGGCCGACCGGAATGCCGCGCGCGCGCGCCGCGTTCACGATATCCCAGACGACGAGAAAATAGCCGTCGAAGCTCATGCCCGAGATCACGTCGAGCTCGTAGCGGACCCGCTCCAGGACCCGGTCGTCGACGACGGGGAGGCGCTTCGGGAGGTTCTCCATGACGAGGCGGCCGAGGTACTCCTTCGCGCTCCCGAAGCCCGGCGGGAGGGGAAACCGCGGCAGGCGCGTTTTTCCCTCGGGGAGCCGGAAATCGCACGCGCCTGCGATCTCGAGCGTCATCTCGAGCGCCCGCGGATGGTCAGGAAAGAGGGCCGCCATCTGCTCGGGGCTCTTCAGGTACGTTTCGGGGTTCGAGCGGAGCACACGCGCGGGATCGTCGAGGTCCTTGCCCGTCTGCAGGCAGATGAGAACGTCATGGGCGCCGTGATCCTCGGCCTTGAGAAAATGGCAGTCGTTCGTGGCGACGAGCGGAAGGCCCGTCTCTTTCGCGAGAGTCGTCATCTTCGGAATCAGATCGAGCTCCTCGGGAATGCCGTGGTTCTGGATCTCGAGGTAGAAACAGCCGGGGCCGAGAATAGAGGCGAGCCGCATCGCCAGTGTGCGCGCCTCATCCCATTTGTTCGCGCGGATGAGACGCGCCACGCCCCCCTGGAGACAGCCGCTCAGGCCGATGAGGCCGCCCGCGTGGGCGGCGAGAAGCTCGAGATCGATGCGCGGGCGGTAGTAGAATCCCTCGAGGTACGCGATGGAAGAGAGCTTGATGAGGTTGCGATAGCCCTCCTCGTTTCTCACGAGGAGCGTCAGGTGGTCGCTGCGCGGATGGGACGGCACACGAGCCTTGTCCTTGATCCCTCCCTCGGCGACATACGTCTCCATCCCGAGGACCGGCTTGATCAGCGCCTCTTCCGCGGCCTTGAGGAACGGAACGGCGCCGAAGAGATTGCCGTGGTCGGTGAGCGCGACGGCGCTCATCCCCATGCCCTTCGCGGTATCGACGAGATCCCTGATCCTGATGGCCCCGTCGAGCAGGCTGAATTCCGAATGATTGTGCAGGTGCACGAAACGCGGGGCAGGCATTGCTACTGTCCTCCTGACGGGCGCTATTCTATCACAATGCTGAACTCGGCGGCACTCCTATTTCCCGCGAGATCCATGATCTCGATGCGGAGCTTCGCCGGGCCCCTCGGGAAGGAGCGGAGAACGGGAATCGCGAGCCTCCCGCGGTATTCGTCGTACTCGCAGACGACGCGTTTGCCGTTCAGGAACGCCGTCGTCGCGTCGGCGTCGATGCCCGATCCCCTCTCGTGAACGGGAACGTAGCAGAGCCTGGCCTTGAAGAAGCCGCTCCCAGGCCCCCTCCGGGTAAAGCCGGGGCGCTTGACGACCGGAGCCGTGGTGTCGGCGAACACCGCATAGGTGCCGCTTCTCCGCACGTCGACCATGCCTCCATCCCGAGCGGGAACGCCGACGCACTGCCACCCGGCTCTGCCGTCCCATCGGAAGAGACCCGCGGCGCGCCCCGCATCGAAGCCGCACTGGAGCGGACGCGCAAACGCCTCGAGCGGAAAATCGAGGACGAAAGGCGCCCCGAGCGGCGTGAGCTCGCTCGAGTGCTTCCCCCCGTCGCCCGCATGACGCACCATTACCGCCGCGGTGCCGCGGACGGAGGAGGCCCGGAGCCGGATCGCGAGCCCCCCCGAGGCATCGAACGACGCGGGAGCGCCGGTGCCGAAGGTGTAAATGGAGAATGCGCGGACGCGCTCGAGCGGATATCCCCGGTAGTCCGTTCCACGGATCGAGAAGATATTGACGCCGCAGACAAGCGAATCGACGCTCGCAAAGGCGATGAAGTCGCGCATGCCGGTCTGGACGACGCCGAGGGAATCCCCGGACCGGCCCCCGCGGACGGACGGAGCCGACGCGAGCGCGCTTGCCGTCCTGATTTTCAGGTAGAGCCCTTCGGCGCGGAGCTCGGCGGCAACGTCGCAGCGGACGCTGTCGGCGCCTTCGCGACGGCGCGGAAACGCGAAGAAGCG
>DATCCP010000280.1:0-11344 GCA_036511215.1 Candidatus Krumholzibacteriaceae bacterium | reverse complement strand
CGGGATGCGCTTCGTTCGGCAGAACTCGAGCATCCTGTGGTGGAAATAGGCAAAACGCTCGCGCGACCAGGGGTCGATCGCGCGTGCCTCGAGGGATCGCTTCCTGTCGGGAATGATGAGGGCCTCCGAAAACTCCATGCGGTCCCCGAAGCCATGGCAGTCGGGGCAGGCGCCGTATGGACTGTTGAAGGAGAAGAGGAGCGGGTTCGAGGAGGGCTCGAAGGAAGTGCCGCAGGAGGAACACCGCGGCGCGCTCGTGAAATGGCGCACGGCGACTCCGTCGACCTCGATCGCCTCGATGCTTCCCGACGATTCGCCATAGGCGAGCTCGACGACCTCGGCGATCCGCGATCGATTCGCCTCGCTCGCTTCGATGCGGTCGAGGAGTATGGCGATCTCCGCGCGCACGGCCCCCTCGAGGGCGAACTCGTCGATGCGGAGCGCTTCCCCTTTGACGAGAATTCTCGTGTATCCCCTCGCGAGCAGGTACGCGCGCTTGGTCTTCCATTCGGCGGCGCCGAAGTCGCCGAGCGGCACGACGAGATTGACCCGCGTTCCGCCGAACAGGCGTATGACCTCGCTTGCGGCGTCGCTCGCCGTGTAGGAGCGCACCTCGAGGCGGCAGGCCGGGCAGAACGTCTTCCCGACGCGCGCGAAGAGAAGTCTCAAGTAATCGTAGATCTCCGTCGCCGTGCCGACCGTCGATCGCGCGCTCGTTACGGTGTTCTTCTGCCTGATCGCGATCGTCGGGCTGATCCCGGCGATATCGTCGACGTCGGGACGTTCGAGCTTCTCGATGAACTGCCGGGCGTACGTCGATAGCGACTCGATGTAGCGCCGCTGTCCCTCGGCGAAGATCGTATCGAACGCGAGCGACGATTTGCCCGAGCCCGAAACTCCGGTGACGACGATGATCGAGCGTCTCGGAAGCTCGAGATCGATGTTCTTGAGGTTGTGCTGGCGCGCGCCGCGGATGACGATTCGTTCCATATCCCCGCTCTTTTTCCGGCGAGAGGGCAAATGTTTATTGTATCAGGACGCCCGGGGACGTGCAACAGCGCATTTGCCGCCGGCCTCTTGCTCGGGGACTCTATTTGGGGTAGGATGGGCGGAACGTTGCATGAAGGAAAGCAGGTGAATCATGGAGCCATCCGATCGCGCGTTCGCCCGGGAGGTCGCGGCGCTGCGCGGAACGCTGCGGACGCTGAGGGCCCCGGGGGGCTGTCCGTGGGACCGCGAGCAGACAATCGACGACATGATCTCCTACCTCATCGAGGAGTCGTACGAGTTGCTCCAGGCGGACAAGACGAAGAATGCGAGCGCCGTCGAGGAGGAGCTCGGGGACGTGTTCTTCATTCTCGTTTTCATTCATGAGCTCCTCCTCGAGAGACGCCGCACGTCGCTTGCGGCAATCGTCGCGCGCGTTCACCGGAAAATCATCAGCCGCCATCCCCACGTGTTCGGTACCGCACAGGTGACGAACAGCACGGAAAGCCTCGCCGAATGGGAGCGGATCAAGCGCTCGGAAAAGGGAAAACGCGCCTCCTACGGCATTCTCGCGAACGTGCCGCGGAAACTCCCCCCGCTCCGGCGGGCCGCCGCCGTTCAGAGAAAAGCCGCCGGCGTCGGATTCGATTGGCCGGACCACGGCGGAATCCTCGACAAGCTCCGCGAGGAGACGGGCGAGCTCGCGACCGAGCTCACGCGCGGCTCACGGGCACGGATCAAGGACGAGATCGGAGATCTCCTCTTCACCGTCGTGAACCTCGCCCGCTACCTGGGCGTCGACCCGGAGAGCGTCCTCGAGAGCACGACGACGAAGTTCATCACGCGATTCAACGAAGTCGAAAAGGCCGCGCGACGCCGCGGGAAAAGACTGTCCGCAATGAGTCTCGACGAGATGGAGCTTCTCTGGCAAAGAGCCAAGCGCAGAAAATAGAAGGGGGCGATCGAGCGCCCCCGCCGATCCGCCGATCGTTTCAATCGCAGAGATCTAGTTGAGCTTGTGGAACTCGATGCGCCTGTTCTCGGCGCGTCCCGCAGGCGTCTTGTTCGAGGCGACCGGGCTCGATTCGCCATAGCCCCGCGCCGCGATGCGCTCGGCGCTTATGCCGGCGTTCACGATGTACTGCCTCACTGCGTCGGCGCGCCGCTGCGAGAGCTCCCGGTTATAGTCGTCTTTCCCGACATCGTCCGTGTAACCGGCGATCTCGACCTTCACCTCGGGATACGCCGTGAGCGATTTGATGACCTGGTCGAGAACCGGGTACGAGTCGCGTGTCAGAGCGGCGGAGCCGCTCGCGAAGCTCACGCCGCGGAGGATGAAGCTCTCCTCGATCGGGCGCTCGTCGGGGCAGCCGTCGTCGTCCATATACCCGTTGTAGGTCTCTGGTTCGTTCGGGCATTTGTCCGTGACGTCGGGAATGCCGTCGAGATCGTTATCCGGGTCCGGGCAGCCATCGTTGTCCTGGAACCCGTCGATATCCTCCGCCACCAAGGGGCACTTGTCCTTGTCGTCGGGGATACGATCGTTGTCCGAGTCCTGCACGATGTCGGGACACCCGTCATCGTCCTGGACCCCGTCGAAATCCTCCGGCTCGTTCGGACACTTGTCCCTGATGTCGGGAATACCGTCCCCGTCGTTGTCGAGGTCGGGACAGCCGTCGTCGTCCTGGAACCCGTCAAAATCCTCCGCGAGGTCCGGGCATTTGTCCCTCGTGTCCGGAATCCCGTCCTTGTCGTTGTCGAGGTCGGGACAGCCGTCCGAGTCCTCGAAGCCGTCGACGTCCTCCGGCTGGTCCGGACATTTGTCGACCTTGTCCTCGATTCCGTCTTTGTCCCTGTCCCGGGGGAGCAGGTTGCCCCCCACCGAGATCATGAAATAGACAGCCCAATCCGGAGGATGGACGAACGACTTGTTGCTCTCCGCGTTGAGATTGAAATCGGCCGCGAGCGTCATGCCTATGCCTGAGTCCGATATCAGCTTCACACCGGGCGTGATCGTATAGAGATTCTTGCTCCCCGCGAGGTAGTACGTGGAGGTATCGGCCGCGACGAAGCCCGCGTTCAGGTAGTCGTCCCAAGAGAACTCGAGGAAGAGGCTCGATCTCTTCGCGAGAAACTCGAGCCCCGCGCCGAACTGGAAAACGTCATTGAAGCTGTCGCTCTTCCCCTCGGGAGAGCGCGGGTACGCGGGGGGAAAGAAACCGCTCGAGTCGGGGTTGTTGGCGTAAAGAATCCCGTAGCCGCTGATTTCGTTCTCGTTGAAGCGGTACCCGAGATTGAAATGGAGCCTCGCCGGAATGAAGCGCTTCGTATCGGTGAGGTTGAGGCTGAGAAGCCCCTTCAACGCGAAATCGGTATTCCCGGTCGTGAACCGCCCCTCCGCGCGCCCCGTGGGGAAGCTCGCCTCTCCGAGGACCGCGATGCTCACGTATTTCGTCGGAACCGGCGGGCAGAGCTTGAGAAGGAGCTCGGTGTCCCCGAGGCCGCCGCGCGATCTCGTTTCGAAGACGCCCTTCACCCGGTCTTCGCTCGCGACCTGCATGATCCAGTTTCTCACGTCGAGCGCGGCCGAGAATTCGACATAGTCGTTCAGGCCGAAGGTCAGCGCCGCGCGAGAGAGGAAGAAATTGTAATCGACGTTCGCCTCGCTCAGCGTCGTGCCGTTGATGAAGCTCAGGGGACCCCTCGTCAGCGTCTCGCCGGTCCGGTAGTACGACGAGCCGAGGGAGAAGACGAGTTTGCCTCTCCCCACCGTGCTCGCGCTCTGCAGGTGAAGGAGACCGGCCGTCCCGCTCCATGCGTCCTGGCCGCTGGCCGCGCACGGCACCGCCGCGAGGGCGACGATGAAGAGGAGTGCTCGCGCGATGCCTTTCATTCCGGATCCTCCTCGCGAAATCGCGCCGACTCCGCCTAGTTCAACCGGCGGAACTCGATCCTTCTGTTGTCCGCGCGCCCCGCTGGAGTCGCGTTTGAGGCGATCGGAGTCGACTCGCCGTAGCCCTTCGCGACGAGGCGGTCGGCGCTGAGCCCCGCGTTCACGAGGTACTGCTTCACGGATTCGGCGCGTTTCTGCGAGAGAACGAGGTTGTAGTCGTCCTTGCCCACATTATCCGTATGTCCGGCAATCTCGACTCTCACCTCCGGGTACGCCTTGAGCGATTTCACGACCTGATCGAGAACCGAGTAGGAATCGGGCGTGATCGCCGCGGAGCCGCTCTCGAAATTGACGCCTCGCAGAATGAACTTTTCCTCGATCGGCCGCGCCGCGGGGCAACCGTACGCATCTACCGTGCTGCCGGCCGGCGTCTTCGGGCACTGATCCACGCCGTCGCAGACCCCGTCGCTATCGGAATCCATCGGGCAGCCCTTCTCGTCGACCGTGCAGCCCCTCGGCGTCGATGGGCATTGATCGACGCCGTCCGGAACACCGTCGCCGTCCGTATCCACCGGGCAACCCTTCGAGTCGACCGCGCTCCCTTTCGGCGTGTCGGGGCACCGGTCGACGCCGTCGCAGACCCCGTCGCCGTCGGCGTCAGTCTGGCAGCCGCGCTCGTCGACGGTGCAGCCTTTCGGCGTGTCGGGGCACATATCGATACCGTTTGGAACGCCGTCCCTGTCGGAATCGATCGGACACCCATCCTTGTCGACGATTGCGCCGAGCGGCGTATCCGGGCATTTGTCCGCGTCATCGACGACGCCGTCCTTGTCCTGGTCCTGCGGGAGCACGTTGCCGCCGAACGAGAGCATGAGGTAGTACATCCGGTCCGGTACACCGGTGAATGCCGGATTGCTGTCGGAGTTCAGATTGAAATCGACGGCAAAGGTCAGGCCGACGCCCTGCTTGGAAAGGAGGGAGACGCCGGGCGTGATCGTGTAGATGTTCCTGTTCCCCGCGAGGTAGTAGCTCGCCGTATCGGTTCCCGAGAAATCGGCATTCATGAACTTTTCCCACTGGAACTCGACGAAGAGCCTCGAATAATGCATGAGGAACTCGAGACCGGTACCGAGCGTGAAGAGATCATTGAAGCTCGCTGTTTTGCCGACCGGCACCTTCGGATACGCGGGCGGATAGAAACCGCTTGAATCGGGGTTGTTGGCGTAGAGCACGCCGTACCCGTTATCCTCGTTCTTGTTGAACTTGTACCCGATATTGAGATGGAGCTTCGTCGGGACGAAGCTCTTCATATCGGTCAGATTGAGGGTCGCGAGCCCCTTCAGGCCGAATTCCGTTTTGTCCGTCGTAAAGCCGGCGTCCTTCTTGCCCGTCGGGAAGCTCGCGTAGGCGAGGAGTCCGAGTCTCAGGTATTTCGCCGGGCCCGGTGGGGATATCTTCAGGAGGAGATCGGTGTCGCCCAATCCCCCGCGCGTCCTCGTCTCAAAGACGTTCGTCACCTCGTAGTCTTTCCCCACCTGCATAATCCAGTTTCTCACCTCGAGGCCGGCCGAGAACTCGACGTAGTCGCTGACCCCGAGCGTCAGCGCGGCGCGAGAGAGAAAGAAATGGTAGTCGACCTTCGCCTGATCCATTTCAGTGGGATTGAGCAGGCTCCGGGTCCCTTTCGTAAGGGTCTCGCCTCGCTTGTAGTACGAGGTGCCGAGAGAGAAGACGAGTTTCCCCTTGCCGACCGTTCCGGCATCCTGCAGATGGATGAGCCCCGCCGTACCCATCCATCCATCCTGACCGTTTGCCGTGCCCGCCACCGATGCGATGCATGCAGCAATAATGAGGACGTGCGCAAGTGCCTTCATGCCCTTTCCTCCTGGATGAGAAACCCGAACGAACCGGATCTAGTTGCCACTCTCCGGATCGCTCTGCTCGCTCCCCGGCTCCGGCGCGCCCTCTTCTCCACGCTTCATCTCATCGATGTAATTCATCTGGAGTTCCGTGACGACGGCGTCGAGGAGCCTCTTCTCGTCTGGCGAACAATTGCCGGCGGTTTTTTCCCTGATCATCGCGAGCATGTCGATCGTTATCCGCGCTTGACGCAAATCCCGTTCCACATTGCTCGTTATCGGATTGACCAGTTTCCCGAGCTGCTGCAGCGCGAGCGCCTCGAACATCGCAATGAGATGCCTGAACAGAAATGAATTCCGCTCGCCCTCGTCGGCATTGTGAGCCATTACCCGTCCCTCCCCGTTGGTCGGAATCGACTATAGAAAGAGCCTCCGGTCGCGTCAATTAAAATAACGTGCAAAAAGCCGCCCGCTCCTATGAGCGAACGGCTTCCTTTTGTTGCGCATTCGAACGCGAACGGTCCCGGAGAATCCGGGCGTTAGTCGACCTTTCGCTCCGAGGCGAACCAGATCATTTTCGCCTCGTCGGTCGCCGACGCGTTCAGGTACCCGTGGTCCTGGCTCGCGAGGAAATAGATGCTGTCACCCTCGCCGATCTCGTAAGACTTGGCCGCGACCTTGAACCGCACTTTGCCCTGCAGCACGAGCGCCGCCTCGTCCCCCTCGTGCGTATGGATGGTCGTATCGTCCGAGCGCGCGGGCAGGAGCGTGATGAGCTGCGCATTGATCTTGCCGCTCGGGATCGACTTGGTGAGCATTTCGGAGATCCCCGGGCAGCGTTCGAGCTTGCACTGCTTGCGATCCTCGAACGCGACGAAGGAGACGTCATCAAGCTCCCGATCCTCGATGAAGTAGGCCGGCTCCCGGTTCAGCGCCTCGGCGATCCTGATGAGCGCGCCGATCGTCGGCGACGTCTTCCCCCGCTCTATCTCGGAGATGTGCGTCGCCGAGATGCCGGCCTTCGCCTCGACGTTCTTGAGGGTCAGGTGCTGTTCCTCGCGGACCTTCTTTATCCGTTTTCCGATTTCATCCTTCGATATCATAGCTCGACAATCCTCCCCCGCCGCCGCGAGCGCGCTCACAGGCTGTACGGCGGCAGCGTCACCCAGATGGCGCGGCACTTCGCGTCGCCGATATTCCGCATCGCGTGCGGCTTCGCCGCCTTGTAGTGGATGCTGTCGCCTTCCTTGAGAATGTACTTCTGATCCCCGATGATGATCTCCATGACGCCCTTCGTGACCATGGCGAACTCTTCGCCGTCGTGGGTGCTCGTTTCCTCGGGGCGCTTGATACCGGGCTCGAGCTCGACCTCGAGGAACGATATCTTCGGATTCGGCACGTCCTTGGCGAGTGAGTAGTAGGTCGCGCCCCAGTCCTTGAACTGCATCTTCTTGCGCTTCGATTTGTTGATGACGGAGACCTTTGATACGTTCTGCTTCTCGACGAAATAGGCGACATCGGTGCCCATCGCCTCGGCGATCTTCGCGAGAGCGCCGACCGTTGGCGACGTCATCCCGCGCTCTATCTCCGAGACGTGGGTCGCAGAGACCCGGGCTCTGACCTCGATGTCTTTGAGCGTCAGGCCCTTGGAGAGGCGGAACTGCTTTATGCGTGCGCCGATCTCGTCCTTGTTATTCATGCGTGCCGCCCTTCCATGCCTCGCGGGTAAAAAAAGCAAAGAAAACGCTTATCAGTCTATATAATAGGACAATATCTATCAATTTTCAAGAATAAATTGTCCCATGCACGATTAATTCCAAGTTACCTGAATCGTCTGACAACAAATGAATTATCAAAGGGATCGCCGGCGGAGCGATACACCCCTCGACGAACATATCTCTTTCAAAATTCTAGACTTGATTGCCGATATCCCGTATATTCGACCCCAAAAGATGGAGAATGCCGCAATGTTACAGGCTTCGAGCAAAATTCTTGTCATCCGCCTGAGCTCCCTCGGTGATCTCGTGCTCATGATGCCGATGTTACGGGCGCTGCGCGCCGGCTTCCCTGCGGCGGAGATCCATCTCCTGTGCAAGGAGAAGTACACGGGGCTCTTCGAGGGAAGCGATTGCGTCGATCGCATAATCGTCGTAAAGGAAGGCGGGCTCGGCGAGCTCATGCGGATCCGGTCCTGGTTGAGCCACGAGCGGTATGACGTGATCATCGACGCCCACAACGTCATCCGCAGCAACATCCTCTTTCATACGCTGGGCGCGCCGAAAAAACTCCAGATCGCCAAGTGCGACTTGAAGAAACTGCTCCTGATCCGGGGCAAGACGAACCTGTACAGAACCGTCGTGTCCCAATCAGGACGGTACCGCGAGCTCGCGCGCAGGCTCGGGGCGGACATTCGCAAGGTATTCGAGGAGCTCCCGGTGCCCGAGACGGCCGTGAGGGGAGCCGAACGCGCGCTCTCGAGTTCCGGCCCTGTCGGCAGGCGCCTCATTGCGTTCGCCCCGGGAGCGCGATGGCGGACGAAGCGGTGGCCACAGGAATGCTACGCGGAGCTCATCACGGGGGTTTCGCGGCTCGGATACGAAGCCGTCATCATCGGCGGCCCCGATGACGCGGCGGCGAACGCGAATGTGGCGCGGATGTCGAACCGCGCGCCACTCGATCTCACGGGGAAGCTCTCCATCATGGAATCGGCGGCAGTCTTGAGACGATGCACGGCGCTCGTCACGAATGACTCGGCGCCGCTCCATCTCGCCGAGGCGGTGGGCACGCCGGTCGTCGCCTTCTTCGGCCCAACGGTGCGGGAGTTCGGTTATTACCCCCGACTCGTCCGCAGCAGGGTTCTCGAGGTCGCTCTTCCCTGCCGTCCCTGCTCGAGAAACGGCGCGAGGAAGTGTCCGTACGGCACGACGGAATGCCTCACCGCGATCGGACCTTCCGTCGCGCTCGAGACCCTCGTCGAGGTGCTCGAAGAGACAAAGGCGCGCGTATGAAGCTCCAACATGCCGCATACAACGCGCTTCTTCCCGCCGCCGCGCTCGCGGCCCGCATCGCGGCGCCGTTCAACGCGAAGATCGCCGAAGGGCTTGCGGGACGCGCCGGTTTCAGGACACGCTGGAGGGATCAGGCGTCCGCGCTCGAGCGCCGCGGGCCACTCGTCTGGTTTCATGTTTCATCCGTCGGCGAATTCGAGCAGGCGAAGCCGGTCATGAATCTCCTCGCGCGGAGGCTCGGGCCCTCCCTCGAGATCGCGCTTACCTTCTATTCCCCGTCGGGCATGCAGTACTACCGGAACTTCGACCGCTCGAAAAAGATCCCCTCGATCAAGTTCCTCGACTACCTGCCCATCGATACACCCGACAACATGAGACTCTGCCTCGACACGCTCGTGCCCGACATGCTCGTATTCGTGAAATTCGACATCTGGCCGAATCTTCTCATGGAAGCCGCGCGGCGCTCAATCCCGCAGGTGCTCGTGTCGGGTACGCTCTCGAGCGGCTCCCGCCGCCTCTCGTGGGCCGCGAGGAGCTTTTACGGATCGCTCTACTCGAGGCTCAACGCCATCGCCGCGATATCGGAGGAGGACGCGGAGCGTTTCCGGAGACACAGCTCCGGTCCCGTCGAGATCGTCGTCGCCGGGGACACGCGATTCGACCAGGTATGCGATCGGATCGACTCGTCGACGGTGACTCTTCCCGCCGCCGTCGCCGCCGCGGGGAAAACGTGGATCATCGCGGGCAGCACGTGGCCCCGCGACGAAGAGATCGTGATAAGCGGCTTCGCGAGTCTCGCCGGCGCGCATGCCGGAGCGGGCCTCATCATCGTTCCTCACGAGCCGACGAAGGAACGCCTCGCTGGCGTCGGCGAGGCGCTCGCGCGATCGAATCTATCCTTCCAGCTCCTCTCGAGCCTCGAGGGCGGCGCGAAAGTGACGGAACGCGTCATCGTCGCGGACGGCGTCGGCTACCTGGCCGAGCTCTACCGTTCCGGCGCGATCGCCTACGTCGGCGGGAGCTTCACGACCGGCGTGCATAACGTCATGGAGCCCGCGGTCCTCAAGCTCCCCGTGTTCTTCGGGCCCCGGATCGATAACTCGTACGAGGCGCGGCGTCTCGTCGAGCTCGGAAGCGGCACGATCGTGGAGACGGCGCGGGACTTCACCCGTGAGATCGACACGCTCCTTTCCGACCGTGCGCTTCTCGACATGAAGGGCGCCGCCGCCGCGCAGTTCATACGAAATCATTGCGGAGCGGCGGTCCGTTGCGTAGATTTGATTGAAAAATACCTCGAACGAAAAAGGTAACTAGTGGACGGACACCTGAGATCGCCTCTCCAACCCCGGTATATCCAGATCGAGTCAATCATCGGCTGCGACGCGGACTGCCCGTTCTGTCCTCAGAAAAAGATCGACCGGAAGCCGGTCATCATGCCGGATTCGACCTGGAAGAAGATCGTCGACGATACCCGGGGGCTCGGCATCACGTACCGGCCGTTTCTCCAGAACGAGGCGCTCATCGACAAGAGGCTCGCGAAGATCGTCGCGTACATCAAGGAAGACACAACCGCCCGCGCCGAGATCAATACGAACGGGAGCCTTCTCGACGAGAAGCGGGGCACCGAACTCATCGACGCCGGTATCGACGTCGTGCGGTTCAGCATCGACGCATTCTCCGCGGAGACCTTCGCGCGGTGCCGCGTCGGCCTCGATTACCGGAAAGTCGTCGACAACGTCAACGGCTTCATCGCGCTTGCCGCGCGGCGCCGCGGGAGCGTCGTGACGGAAGTCAGAATGATCGACATGGAGTCGAACCGACAGGAGCAGCGCGATTTCATCGACTACTGGAGCGTGCGGGCCGACCGCGCGCTCATCGTGCCGCTCTACAACTGGCCGTGGGACGAGGGCGTCCGCATGGTCCGAAAGCCGTGCATCAAGATGCGCGAGGAGATGTTCTTCTACACGGACGGCCGGGCCGTTCTCTGTTGCTGGGACATCGCGGGACGCGCCGTCATCGGGGACGTCACGAAGGAAAGCGTGCTCGAAATCTGGAACGGCGCCGTGCGGCGCGAGTACACCGACCTCCTCTCCCGGGGCGAGAGAGAAGGAATAGTCCTCTGCTCGCGATGCGACGCCTACAAGGACCGGCACTTCGACGGCTTCGACGACTGATTCCCTCCCTAGCGCCGGGCGTCCTCGCGCATTCTCCAGATGATGAAAACAGTCTCGTGGGGACCGTCGAAATAGGGCTTCGACCGGTATGCCTCGTCCTCTCTCATGAGGACGAGACTATCGCTCCCGCACTCGTACAGATAGCTCCAGAGACCGACCGTGTATGAATCGTAGGTCCCCGACACGACATCGGGCCTGGCCCAGAAGGCGTGCTGAACGAAGTACCGCACCCCTTTGATCATGAGGTATCCCCTGAGACTGCGTTCCCTGAGCGCCGCCTGATACTCGCGGTTGTTGACGACACCGTCGAGATTGATGACCCGCCGCTCGCTGAAGTAGCCGAAGTTCCCGGCATCCTTCATGGCGAAAACGGCCTCCCTCGCCGTATTCTCCCGCGCCCATAGACCTGCATCGTATGCAGCC
>DATCCP010000279.1:0-6759 GCA_036511215.1 Candidatus Krumholzibacteriaceae bacterium | reverse complement strand
CCGGATACTACGGCGAATATTCTTTTGAGGGAACAGAGGATGCTTCAATCTGTCGGCAAGTATTCGTTCGCGAATGCGAAAATCCACGCGCGGCTGAGCTCGCTTCTCACGCGGGAGACAATCGCGAAGCTCACCGCGGCGCGGGATTTGCCCGAGTTCTACGCGACGCTGCGGGGAACGGCATACGAGAGCGTTTTCGCCAATCCCGAAGCGGTCGCCGATTCGAGGCTCGCCGAACAGCTCCTCGTGGAGGAGGAAGTTCAGTGGCACATGGATCTCATCAAGGCGCTCAAGGAGCCTGAACGCTCCCTCGTCGCGACGATGCTCGAGCGATACGAGCTCGAGAACCTCAAGGTGGCGCTCCGCGTGCGGGAGGGGGAGCGCGAGAAGCGGGAGCTCTCCTACATTATCCGCAAGGAGCTTCCCCACAAGCTTCCCTACGAGTCAATCGCCGCCGCGAGGACGCTCGAGGAAGTGCTTCCCTACCTCGAGCACACGCCGTATCTGTCCCCGCTCAAGAAGAGCCTCGAAGACGTTAAGCAGCGGGGGACGCTCTTCCCGGCGGAGATCGCGCTCGAGCTCGACCTGTACCGGCGCATCAACGCGTGTGTCGAGGCGCTCTCGCGCCGCGATCGTCTGGTCGCGAGAAAGCTCATCGGGATCGAGATAGACCTGCGGAACATCATCTGGCTCGTGCGTCTCAAGTTCTACTGCGGCATTCCCTCGAGCGATCTCGTCAACTACAACATGCCGGGAGGCTACCGGCTGACCAATCGACAGCTGCGGCATGCGTTCTTGCCCGATTCCATGAAAGACGTGTTTACGATTCTCGGGCTCATCACCCTCGAGCGGGAGTTCAGGCTCGCCGCGGACCTCCTGCGGGACGAGGGGGAGCTCGGCAAGCTCTATTTTATCGAGATCGTTCTCTGGAAATACATGCTCACGGAGACGAGAAAGATCCTTGGAGGCTACCCCTTCACGATCGGAACGGTGCTCGGGTACCTCATCATGAAGCGCAACGAGATCCGCAACGTCATCACGATACTTAACGGGATAGCATTGAAGCTCGAGAAGTCCGAGATCGAGAGTCAGTTGAGAACGGCGTACTGAAGAAAGATATAGGCCATGTTTCTGCCTGAGCGGATGCGTCAGATCAACGTCGTCGTGTTCGAGAGCGAGCTCGACGAGGTCGCCAAAACGATCGTCCGCCTCGGTATCCTCCATCTGATCAGGCTCGACGACAAGGAGCCGTGGGCGCGGGATCTCGCGGCGTACGAAGCCGCCCAGGCTCGCGGAAAGATCGATTCTCTCAGAGGCAAGATAGCCGCGGCCGAGAAGGAGCTCGGCATCGAGGAGCGCGTGCTGCGGCCGGGGGAAGTCGTTTCCGACGTTTCGACGGCCAACCTTGCCGAGATCGAGAGCTACCTCGCATCGCTCGATGCCTCGCTCCACGAGCCGATGGGGAGGCGCGCGGAGATCACGAAACAGCTCGAGCGCATGGGGGCGATCGCGAGCGAAGTTTCGCCGCTCCTCGAGATCGGGCTCCCGATCGAGAAGTCGGCGTTCACGTTCCTCGATGTGCACTACGGCGAGATCCGTCCGGAGAACGTGGATGGTATCAAGGAGAAGATCGCGCCGCTCCCCGCCGTCGTCTTTTCCGTCGCAAAACGCGGCAAAAACGACGTGATCGTCCTCATCGGCGTCAAGAGCGACCGCCTGAAGCTCAAGAAGATACTCAAGGACGCGGACTTCAACGAGATCGAGATCACCGCGGAGGCGAAGAAGGAAGCCCCGGGGATCACGACGGAGCTTCTCGCGCGGATCGAGCGTGCGAAAGAGGATCTCGTGGGCGTCAACGCGACGATAGCCGCGGTGCGGGAGGGGAACGAGGCGAGGCTCACCGAGTACGACCGGTTGCTGAGGGTGGCCGCGCTCCTCGTCAGATTCAAGAACCACGTCAAGCATACGACACGGACCTACATCTTCTCGGGCTGGATCCCGGGCGGCGAGCTCCCCGGGATCGAGCGGGAGATCATGCAGGCGGCGCAGGGACGCGCGCTCATCGAGGTGCACGATCCCGACGACGTCGCGGGAGTCAGGGAAGGGCGTATCAAGGTACCGGTGCTCCTCAAGCACCCCGGCTTCCTGAGGCCGTTCGGGCTTCTCATCTCGAGCTACGCGACCCCCGAGTACAAGACGATCGACCCGACGTTCTTCATGGCGATCACCTTTCTTCTCATGTTCGGGATCATGTTCGGAGACGTGGGGCATGGGGCGGTGCTTTTGGCGCTCGGCTGGCTCATGTCCCGCCGCGCCAAGGATCCGGGCGACACGATGGCACTCTTCGGCAAGCTCGGCGCGTACTGCGGCGCCTCTTCGATCCTCTTCGGCCTTCTCTTCGGGAGCGTTTTCGGCTTCGAGAACCTGATCCCGCATCTCTGGATGAAGCCGATGGAGAACGTCATGTACGCCTTCAAGGTCGTGATCTATTACGGCATCGGGGTCATCACGCTCGGCATCGCGCTCAACGTGTATAATTCCATCCGGACGAGGAATTTCGCCGGGCTCTTCTTCGATCACTCGGGACTCGTCGTCGCCGCCCTGTACTGGGCCGGCATCGTCGCGGTGTCCGTGTTCCTCTCGAACAGGCCGATGCCGAAGGCGGTCATCTTCCTTGGGGTCGGGCTTCCGGTGCTCGTTCTCTTCCTCAAGGAGCCGATCATCGCCGTCGCGAGCCGCAAGAAGGTGCACTTCGAGAACGGCGTCGGCATGTATATCTTCGAATCGTTCCTCGAAGTCATGGAAATCCTGACCGGCTATCTCTCGAACACCGTGTCCTTCATCCGTGTCGCCGCGTTTTCGCTCGCCCACATCGGGCTCTTCATCGCGGTCTTCAGCCTCGCGGGGATGGTGCGGAGCGCAAGCGGCGGCGCGGTCTACGCGGTGCTCATCCAGTTCTTCGGGAACGTCGGGATCATCGCGCTCGAGGGGCTCATCGTCACGATCCAGGCGATCCGTCTCGAGTATTACGAGTTTTTCGGAAAGTTCTTTTTCGGTGGTGGCATGGCGTACAAACCTATCGGCCTGAGTGCGCAAACGGGCCGGGAGGACTGAAAGGAGAAGGCATGGCCGAGCACGAAACGCGTAGGGGCAGGGCGAAGAAGTACATCGCCCTCTCGATGGTCGTCGCCTTTGCGACGGTGATGACGGTGTTCCTCGTCAACATGGTTCAGACGGTTCAGGAGGTCAGGGGACGGCACGCGATCGAGGCCTCCGCCCAGACGACGGCCGGCGGCGCCGAGACGCAGGTCCAGAGCGGGAAGAACGCGACGAACACGGACACGCATGCGGCGAGCTGGGGATTTCTCGCGGCCGCCCTGTCGACGGGAATCGGCTGCATCGGCGCCGGTATCGCCGTCGCCGCCGTCGGTGCCGCCGGTCTCGGCGTCATCGGCGAGAAGCCGGAGCTGACCGCGCGGGCGCTCATCTTCGTCGGTCTCGCGGAAGGAATCGCGATCTACGGTCTGATCATCGCGATCATGATCTTGACGAGGATATGACGATTACTTTGTGCGCCCCCTGTCGTTCGGGGGCGCGAGATGCGAAATTGTGAGCCGTGGAGGCAGGTGATGTGAGATGCCGCGTTTCTACGTGATAGGCGATGAGAGCACGGTATTGGGGTTCGGGCTCGCCGGTGTCGACGGACAGGTCGTCGAGACCGTGGAGGAGGCCCGTGAAGCCCTGAAGAAGGCGTTTGCAGCGCCCGACATCGGCATCGTCATCATACCGGAACGGCTCGCCGCCGGGATGCGCGAGGACGTGGAGAAGTGCATTTTCGGATGCGCCTTTCCGCTCGTCGTCGAGATCCCCGATCGGGAAGGGCCGATGGACAAGAGAGTCTCCATTCACCAGATGGTCCGTTCCGCGGTCGGAATCAGCGTATGAAAGGGTTCTCGTAACCATGCAGAGGAGCGATAACCGTGGCTGAGATGGAATCCGTCGATAAGATCTGTGAACGGATCAGGGGGGACGGAGCGAGAGAGATCGATGCGATCCTCGAGCGAGCGAGGCTGTCCGCCGCCGAGATCGTCGCCAAGGCCGAGGCGGAGGCGACCACGGCGGGCGAACGCATCATCAGGGAAGCGGGTGAGAAGGCGGAGCTCGCGAAGAAGCGCAGCCTCTCGAGCGTTGGCCTCGAGGTGAAGCGCATACGCCTGCGTTCGCGCGAGGAGGTCGTCACGGCGGTAATGGAGCGCGTGAAGGCCGAGATCGAGGGCAGCCGCAAACGGAGCGACTACACGGCCGTTCTCGCCGGCCTCGTCGCCGAGGCGCTGCACGTTCTCGAGGGGGAAGCGTTCGTCGTGTCCGCGGACGCCCGCGATCTCGCGCTCCTCGAGTCCGCCGTGTTTCCCGCCGTGCGGGAACGGATGCAGAAGGAAGGGCGGCCCGTGAAGAGCATCGAGGGGAAGGAGCTTTCCGCTCCGACGGCGGGGGGCGTCCAGATCGGCGTGCCCGGCGGAAGGGTCATGTACGACAATACGTTCGAAGCGAGGACGTACCGGTACCGGGATGACATCAGGGCGATCATATTCAAGAGCGCTTTCTCGACGGAGGACAAGGTCGAGTAGATTCGGGCGCGAAGCGGCCCCGTGGCGGGCCTGTGACGGACGAGATGAAGAAAGAAGAATCGTGCGATGCTTGAGATCATTGGAAAGGTAGCGAAGATCGTAGGCCCCGTCGTGATTGCGAAGGGTATCCGCAACGCGAAGATGCTCGACCTCGTCGAGGTGGGCGAGGATCACCTCGTCGGCGAGATCGTGAAGCTCGAGGGGGATCGGGCGGCTATCCAGGTATACGAGGAGACGACCGGGCTGGCGCCGGAGTCGAATGTCTACAGCGCCGGGGTCCCGCTCTCGGTGGAGCTCGGCCCGGGGCTTCTCGGGACGATCTACGACGGCGTCCAGCGGCCCCTCGACGTCATCCGGCTCACGTCGAAAAGCCAGTACATCCAGAAGGGCATCCACATCGCGTCACTCGACCGGGAGAAGAAGTGGAACTTCAAGCCGACTCTGAAGGTCGGAGCGAAGGTCGAGGGCGGCGAGATCATGGGCACGCTCAAGGAAACCGAGCTCATGGAGCATCGCGCGCTCGTTCCGCCCACCGTGAAGGGCACGGTCGCGTGGGTGGCGAAGGAAGGCGCGTACACGATCGAGGACGACGTGCTCCGCGTCACGGATGCCTCGGGCAAGGAGACCGGCGTGAAGCTCTACCACCGCTGGCCGGTGCGGAAGGCGCGGCCCTCGAAGGAGCGTCTGCCGATCAGGCTCCCGCTCATCACGGGGCAGCGCGTCATCGACACGCTCTTCCCCCTGGCGAAGGGCGGGACGGTCGTCGTGCCCGGCGGCTTCGGAACGGGCAAAACGATGATCCAGCACGCGCTCGCGAAGTGGTGCGACGCCGACATTATCGTCTACATCGGATGCGGCGAGCGGGGAAACGAGATGACCGACGTTCTCCTGTCGTTCCCCAAGCTCATCGATCCGCGGACGAAGCGGCCGCTCATGGAGCGCACGATCATGATCGCCAACACTTCGAACATGCCGGTGGCCGCGCGCGAGGCATCGATCTACACGGGAATCACGATCGCCGAGTACTACCGCGACCAGGGCTACCACGTCGCGATCATGGCCGATTCGACCTCGCGGTGGGCGGAGGCGCTCCGCGAGCTCTCGGGGCGCATGGAGGAGATGCCCGCGGACGAGGGCTTCCCCGCGTACCTCCCGACGCGGCTCGCCGAGTTCTACGAGCGCGGGGGGATGGTCCGCACGCTCAGCGGCGCGGAAGGCTCGGTCAGCATCGCGGGGGCCGTCTCGCCGCCGGGCGGCGATTTCTCGGAGCCCGTCACGCAGCACACGAAGCGATTCGTCCGCTGCCTCTGGGCGCTCGACCGCCAGCTCGCGAACGCCCGCCACTACCCGGCGATCTCGTGGCTCGACAGCTACAGCGAGTACGTCGACGAGATCGCGGACTGGTGGCAGGAGCGCTCCAACGGCGAATGGATGGAGCTGCGGCGGCGGATCATGGATCTCCTCCAGCAGGAGGGGAAGCTCCAGCAGGTCGTCAAGCTCGTCGGCCCCGACGTGCTTCCCGACACGCAGCGCATCATCCTCGAGACGTGCGAGATGTTCAAGAACGCGTTCCTCCAGCAGAACAGCTACGACAAGGTCGACATGTACTGCACGCCCGAGAAGCAGATCAAGATGCTCCGCCTGATACTCGATTTCTACAGGCTCGGGCTCGAGAACATAAAGAAGGGCGCCAACATTCACCAGCTCAAGGACCTCGAGGTGCATTCCGACATCATGAGAATGAAGTTCTCGGTGGCGAACGACGAAATCGGGAAGCTCGACGAGATTCGTGACAAACTCCAGAAGTCCATGAAACAGGTCGCTGAGATGTTCAAATGAGAAACGGTGAGGCATGATGGAACAGAAGGTCGCGGATGGCAGGGAATATATAGGGATCAGCCAGGTGGCCGGCCCCCTCGTCATCATCAAGGGAATCCACAACGTCGGCTTCAACGAGCTCGCCGAGATCGTCGACTCGAAGGGCCACGTGCGCCTCGGCACGGTGCTTGAGTCGAGCGAAGGCGCCGCCGTCATCCAGGTCTTCGAGGGAACCTCCGGCCTCTCGATCCCCGATACGCGCGTGCGCTTCCGCGGCGAGCCGCTCATGTTCGGCGTCGGGAGCGAGATCCTC
>DATCCP010000278.1:0-3036 GCA_036511215.1 Candidatus Krumholzibacteriaceae bacterium | reverse complement strand
CTAAACCGCGCCCTCGAGAAGGATCCCGACGCACGCTACCCGGATGCGGGAGCATTCCGGGAGGCGCTGCTCGCGATCTCGAGGGCCGCAGGGCCGGCCGGCGAGGCGCACGCCTTCGCGCGGGGCCCGAAGAGAGTCCTTGCGGGGGTCATGTTGGCCGCCGCGTTCGTCGTCGTCATCGTCATCATTATCGCCTACACATTCCGGACGCACGAGCCCACGGGCGACCGCCGGCTCGCCATGCGGCACAACCAGCTTGCACAGGACTACGAGGACGCGGGAAAGTCCGCCGACGCCGAGATCGAATACGCCAAAGCGATTATCGCGGACAGGCGCTGGGAGGTCCCTCTCAATAATCTCGCGATGATCGCCATGGGCAAGGGAAACCTCGCGGAGGCGGATTCCCTTCTCAGGCAAGCCGTCTCGCTGAAAGCGGACTATGCCGGCGCACTCTACAACCTCGGAACGGTCCGCTGGGCTCTGCACGATTCGGCCGGCGCTGAAGACGGATATCAAAGGGCCATCCGCGCCGATTCGTCGTTCATCGAGGCGTACAACAACCTCGGCGCACTCCTCATTGAACGCGGACGGGCCGCGGAGGCCGCCCGCATTCTCGACGCCGGGCTCGAGAGGGAGCGAATGAAGTCTTCCTCCGTGCCGGCGCTCCGCGGATACCTCCTCAAGAACAGGGGCACAGCGGCATCGAAGCTTGGGCTGCGCGAAGAGGCGATTGCATACTGGTCGAGGGCGCTCGAGATCATTCCGCAGAACGCCGAGCTCAAGGGGCTCATCCGGAACAGCAAATAGAGAGGGCCGCCCAGGAGGGCGGCCCCGGTCACTCCGCGACCCGCACCGTGTCGCGCCTCTAGCGGAGCAGGATCATCTTGTGCGATTGCACGAATGACCCGGCGCGCAGACGATAGAAGTAGATTCCGCTCGACACCTTCCGCCCACCGTCATTGTACCCATCCCATACGACACGGTAGAAATCGGCCTTCATATTCCGATCGACGAGTGTCTTCACGAGACGGCCCGAAACGTCATAGACGGCGAGCGTCACGTAGCGGTCCTCGGCGATCGTGAACTTGATTGCCGTCGACGGGTTGAACGGGTTCGGCACGTTCTGCGCGAGCGCAAACGGCGCGCGGCAGACAACCCGGTACGGTCCAGAGAGCTCCTTTGCGCCCCCATGCGACACGCCCACGAGCTTGTAGAAGTACGCGCGGTTCAGGCCGACATCCGAATCCTTGAACTCGTACGAACCGCCCTGCGCGGATCCTCCTGAGGGTATCGGCTCCGTGTTGACGCACTCGAAGCCCTCCGCCTCATTCTCGGAGCGCAGGATGTTGAAGCCGTCGAGGTTCTGCTCGAGGAACGTGCTCCACCTGAGCACCGCCGACTCCTTCTCGAACGCGCCGGTGAAGCTCCTCACGGTCACGGCGACGGGCACGCTGATCCTGAACATGTCCTGGCTCATACCCTGCCCGAGGATGTCCCTGCAGGCCCACAGCGTGATCATGACGCGGCAGGAGTCGGACGTCATTGTGGGCACAAGCCACTGGTAGGTGTGTGTATCCGGAATGCGGCGCGCGATCTGGTACCAATCCCTGCCGTCGTTCGGCGTCCAGTCGATGGAGACCGAGTCGACCTTGAATCCCCTGGGAGAGGTCCAGATGATGTTCGTCGGCTCGCCCATCGTGAGCACTTCCCCGCTCGGGTGGATCACGACCGGCCTGATGGTCCGGATCGTATCGACCCCCGCGAACTGGCGGTCTCTCACCGTGCCGGTGATCGTGACCGGTACGTACTCGCCCTGCGGGAGGAGCGCCTGAAATGCCACGCGGTCAAAGAAGAGCACAAGCTCCCGCTTACCGTCGTGGTCTCGGTCCTCGTACCAGTGCAGCCATGGCACCGGCTTGATGGCGTTCTGCAAACGGACACTCTTGATATCGATCTCCTCGGGCCAATACCCTGTTGGGAGCTCGATCCTTCCCTCAACCCACCGCAGCAGCCATCGGGGAGTCTGGAAGAAGAGCGTGCTCGGCCATATGTCCACCTCGGCCTTGATCGGGCCGGGCGGCTGGCCGGTCGCGTTGAGGAACGTGATGGTTTTGTCGCCGGCGTTGCAGATCAGTGCGAGCCCGGAACCGGACGGATCGAACGCGATGCAGGCCGGATTCTTCCCCGTCGGAATCGTGTCGACTGGCGTAACCTGGACGATCGGCGGCGGAATAAACCTGCCCGGCTCGAAGGCGCCGGCCGAGCCGATGACCGTGAGCGAATAGGCGATCGCGTCATTGCTGTTCTCGAGAATGATGTAGAGCATCGCGCCATCCGGCGTCACGACGACGCTCTTGACCGAGGAGCCGGTTGGAATGGTCGCGACGACCTCGTTCTCAGAGCCGCTTCCCGGCTGAATGTCGTAGATGACGACCGTGCCGTTCGTCGTGAGCACGATGAGAAGCGCGCCGTCAGGCGTTATCGAGACACTCTTTGTGGAGGAGCCGGTTGGAACGGTGGCTACCACCCCGTTTGTCTGTGCGTCGAGGACGACATAGCCGTTGTCGGTCCCGACGTAGACCCGCGCCCCGTCCGGGGTCACGACAACGCTCTTCGCGGAAGAGCCGGTCGGGACCGTCGCGACGACCTGGTTCTTCGTCGCGCTCGTGTTGTCCCCGTCGACAACGCTCAGGTTGCTCGAACCCGCGTTCGCCACGTACACACGGTCGCCGTCAGGATTGATGTCGACATCGATCGGGTTCATTCCGACGGTGATCGTCTCGACCACCTTGTTGAAGGTCGTCGAGTCGGGATCGACGACGATGACTGAAACGGTCCCCGAGCCGAAGTTGCACACGTACGCGTACGTGCCGTCGGCGTTGATCGCGATCGCGACCGGATTGTCTCCGACCTGGATGCCCGGGTAGCTCGTCTGCCCGTTGACGTCGATCGGCACGACGACATCCCCATCGGGACTGACCGAGTACGCGAGCGCGCCGTCGGGCGTGACGGCAACGCTGCTCGTCGACGAACCGG
>DATCCP010000277.1:0-9393 GCA_036511215.1 Candidatus Krumholzibacteriaceae bacterium | reverse complement strand
AGGCAGTGCATGAAGATCGCCGATGGACGCGCGAGCTTCATCAGCGCGTCATTGACCTGGTAGCCCGCGAAGGCCTTGAGCCGTTTTTCCTTTTCGTCCTCCTGCCCCATGCTCGTCCAGACGTCCGTATAGACGACGTCGGCGTCCCGCACCGCAGAGCACGGGTCCGGAATCCATTCGTAGTCGACGGGACCGGCCGCTCGCGCCCCGGCGACGAAGGAGTCCTCGATCTGGTATCCCTCGGGACAGGCGAGAACGAATTTGAACTTGAACCGTGTCGCCGCGTTGAGCCAGCTTCGTGCCACGTTGTTTCCGTCGCCGACAAAGACGACCTTCTTCCCGTCGATCGTTCCGAACTTCTCGATCGCGGTGAATATGTCGCCGAGCACCTGGCACGGGTGGAGCAGATCGGTGAGACCGTTGATGACGGGCACATCAGCGTTCCGCGCGAGCTCCTCGACGAGGCGCTGCTCGAAGGTTCGGATCATGATTCCATCGACGTAACGCGACAGAACCTGCGCGACATCCTTCGGGGTCTCCCGGCTCCCGATCTTTATCTCGGCGTCGGTAATGAACAGGCTCGACCCCCCGAGCTGGCGGATAGCGATCTCGAAGCTGATCCGCGTCCGCAGGCTCGGCTTGTGGAAGATGCATGCGAGCACGCGCCCCGGATGACTCTGGGGCAGACGGAACGCTCTCGCCAGCGGCTTCTGCTCGGCGCACACCCGCATGATCTCATCGAGCTCCCCTCTCGAAAAGTCGCGGAGGGACAGGAAGTCCTTCTTGCTCAGCTTCATACACGCTCCTTCTTAGAGGATGTAGCGCGCGAGGTCCTCGTCTTGAATGATTGTATCGAGTTTTGTACGAACGACGTCGCCGGTGATGGAGATCTTCTTCAGCCTCTCGCTCGGGAGCTCGAAGAGGTAATCCTCGAGCAGCGTCGTGAGCACCGTATGGAGCCGCCGCGCGCCGATATTCTCCATCTTCTGGTTCACGAGGAACGCCATTCGGGCGATCTCGCGGACCGCCTCTTTCGTGAACGTGACCGTGCAATTCTCGGTCTCCATGATCGCCGTGTACTGCTTGATGAGGGCGTTCTTCGGCTCAAGGAGAATCCGTTCAAAATCCCCCGCCGTGAGCGCCTTGAACTCGACTCTGATCGGAAAACGTCCCTGGAGCTCCGGGATAAGGTCCGAGGGTTTCGTCGCGTGGAAGGCCCCCGCAGCGATAAACAGCATGTGGTCGGTCTTCACGACCCCGTGCTTCGTCGTCACGCTCGATCCCTCGACGATGGGGAGAATGTCGCGCTGAACGCCTTCCCGCGACACGTCGGGGCCATGCGTCGTTCCCCGGCTCGCGATCTTGTCGATCTCATCGATGAATATGATTCCCGTCTCCTCGGCGGCCCTGATCGCGCGCGAGACGAGCTTGTCCATATCCACGAGGCGTTCCTTCTCCTCCTGCGAGAAAATCTTCCTCGCCTCCTCGACGGTCACCGTGCGCCCCTTCGTGCGCCGCGGGAGCATCGTGTCGAGGCCGGAGGGAAACTTGATCCCCATCTCCTCGAGTCCGGCATTCGAAAAAACCTCGATGAAAGGGTTCGCGCGGTCTGCAACCTGGATCGTCACCTCCCGCGCGTCGAGGGCGCCACTTTCGATCTTCGAGCGGAGCTTGTCCTTCGTGCGGCGTCTGCGTTCCTCGGCATCATCGGCCGGAGTTTCCGTTCGCGCGCTCGCCGAAGGCAGCAGGATGTCGAGGATGCGGTCCGTCGCGCGCTCGTGCGCCTTCGTTTCGACCTCGGCGAAGGAGCGTTCCTTCTCCATCGTGATGGCGAGGTCGACGAGATCCCTCACCATCGAGTCGACGTCCCGTCCGACGTATCCGATCTCGGTGAACTTCGACGCCTCCACTTTCACGAACGGTGCCTGGGCGAGCCGGGCGAGCCGCCGCGCCACTTCCGTTTTTCCCACCCCGGTCGGACCGATCATGATGATATTCGCCGGCATGATCTCGTCCCTGATCGATTCGTCGACGCGCCGGCGGCGCCAGCGGTTTCTGAGCGCGATGGCGACACTCTTCTTCGCATCGTCCTGACCGATAATATACTTGTCGAGTTCCTCGACGATCTGTTTCGGGGTCAGCTCTTCCATGGCTTCCGGAGCACCTCGACCGTGATCTGCTTGTTCGTGTAGATGCATATATCAGACGTGATTTCAAGTGCTTGTAACACAATGGCTTGCGCGTCGAGTTTCGTGTTGGCTATGAGGGCTCTGGCAGCCGCGAGGGCATAGGAACCGCCCGAGCCGATCGCCACGATTCCGTCATCCGGTTCGACGACATCCCCCGCGCCGCTTATGATCAGGGAGTGTTCCCGGTCCATCACCGCCAGCAGCGCCTCAAGGTGTCTGAGCACCTTGTCGCTCCGCCAGTCCTTCGCGAGCTCGACGGCCGATTTCATGAGGTTGCCGTTGAACTCGTCGAGCTTCTGTTCGAATTTCGTGAAGAGCGTTATCGCATCCCCGGTGCTGCCCGCGAAGCCCGCGAGAATCGTGTTGTCGCGCAGCGCACGCACCTTTTTCGCGCTCTGTTTCACGATGGTCTGCCCGAAAGTGACCTGCCCGTCCCCCGCCATCGCGACGTCCGTTCCCACGCGAACGCCGATTATTGTCGTTCCCTTGAACATGCGTTTCCTCCGGAATTCGCACGGCAGAAAGGCCGCGGGCCATCTCCCGTATCGAAAAGGTAATGCCTCGGTGGCTCTCGTACAAGGAATCCTTTGTTCTCGCCGTACCGGCGCCTCCCGCCTGCCCAGCCCGCATCTGCCGGCTCAGGCGCGCGGGTGGGCCTTTTCGTAAACTTCCCGCAGCCGGTCCGCGGTTACGTGGGTGTAGATCTGCGTCGTCGAGAGGCTCGTGTGCCCGAGAAGCTCCTGAACGGCTCTCAGATCGGCCCCCGCGTCGAGAAGATGCGTCGCGAAGGTGTGCCGGAGCACGTGCGGGCTCATGCGCGAGAGTGCCGCCGCATGCGCGAGATACTTGAGCACGATCCGCTGAATCGTGCGGCGGCTCGCGGGTTTCTTTCCCCTTCCCGCAATGAGGGGCTCCGCGAGCGCCTCGCCGAGAAAACCGGAAACGCTCTCCCGGCTCGCCCAGATGCTCCCGGGGGCGCCGAAGCGGTTCTCGAGATAGCGTTTGAGATACTCCGCTCCCTTCCCCTGAAGGGGAAGCATCCGCTCTTTGTTCCTCTTGCCGAGCACCGTGATGACGCCTCGAGAGAAATCGCATCGTCCGATTGTGCAGCCGACGAGCTCGGAGAGACGCATGCCGGTGCCGTAAAGGAGCTCGAGAACGGCCCGGTCACGCATGCCCCGTCTCGTGTCGAGAGGCGGCAGGTTCATCATGCGTTCCATCGCCGGGACGCTCGCGAATATGGGGAGGCTTCTCCCGATCCGCGGGGCCGAGACGCCGATAGTGGGATCGGCCGGACACAATCCGCGTTTCACGCAATGCGCAAAGAAGCTCCTGAGAGAGGCGACCTTGCGGGCGATGCTCCGCTTCGAATAGCCCTTCCGGCTCAGCCGCCCGAGAAACGAGCGCACGGCGAGCCCATCGACGTCCCCGAATCCCGGCTCCCTGCCGAGCTCCTCCCTCAGAAAGCCGACGAATTGTCCGATATCCCCCTCGTAGGCGCGGAGCGTCGCCTCCGACGCCCGCCTCTCGAGGCCGAGATGGATAAAATAATCCTTCAGTGCCTGAACGATCATGCGCTCACCATATCACATGTCGCGCCGGGGCACCACGGGCGTTTCGAGCCTACTTCGCGGCCGGTCTGAGCTCCGACGTGCAGTTCGGACAACGCACTGCTTTGATCGGAATCGTCGAGAAGCAATAACCACATTCCTTCGTCGTCGGCGCCGCCACCGGGACCGGTTCCTGCCTCTTCAGCTTGTTGATCTGGCGTATGAGAAGGAACACGACAAAGGCAATGATGAGGAAGCTGATGACCGTGTTCACGAAGACGCCATAGTTGAGCGAGACGGCACCGGCCGCCTGAGATTGCGCAAGGGATGCATACGGCCCGGGGGTCGTCCCTTGCTTCAGAATGAAAAACAGGTTCGAGAAATCGACGTTGCCGAGGACCATCCCGATCGGCGGCATGATCACGTCCTTCACGAGCGACTGGACGATCCCGCCGAATGCGGCGCCGATAATGATACCGACCGCCATGTCGATCACGTTCCCGTGGATTGCGAATTCCTTGAATTCCTTGAACATTAACTCACCTCCGCTGAAACAACCGCGTGCCTCGGAGCTACATCAGCTTGTACGTAACGCCGAGCGAGAGGCTCTCCTTGAAGCGTCCCGCGAGACTCACCTCCTTGTCATAGAGAAGCTGCACATACAGATTCACCATGAGATACTTCGTAATGTTGGCCGTGAAGATGCTCTCCCAGTTGACGTCGGGAGCCTTCCAGTAGTCCATGTTGTACTTCCCCTCGAGCTTCTTCGATTCCGAGTAGAAGAAGGCCTTGTACACGGACAGTTTGCTCGTGACGGTAATAGCGCTGTCCGCGAGCGGCGTGGCAAAGTCGCTGACGAAGAGCACTCCGCCGTCGGACGCTGTTTTCGTCCGCTTCTCCCCGCTCGACGGATCGAGCACGCTTCGGTCCAGGTGCTGCCGCAAGCCGCCTCCGAGCCGCACCGTCCATTCGCGCTTGCCGGCCTTCGTGAGAACCTTCGCGACGCCGAAGCTCTCCGTGAAGAGGACCGGGTTCAAGGCGCGTTCGTTCGCCGAATCGCTCTGGTCGATGAACTCCGTCTCAATCCTTCCCGATGCGTAGGGATCGACGAAACGGTTGAGCGTGAAGCGGAATACCGTCTCGAAATCGATCCGGTCCGTGGACGTGACCGGCTTCGCCCATTTCTTCGTCTCCCGGTTTTGGGCATATGTCTGCCCAAAAAAGAGGACGAGCGAGTTCTTGTTGTTCAGCCGCGGGGTGAACTGTCGTTCGAAGACCGAGTTGGAGTTGAACGTCCACGAGAGGGATCCGGCCTCCCCACCGGTCCAGCTGTCGCTGTATGCGTTCTGCGTCAGCGTGAGATTTGCATCGATCGATTTCTGCCACGGATCGGCGCGCGGAGCGCCGACAGACGTCATGAGGATGATCGCCGTGAGGATCACAATCCGATTCATTCAAGCTCCTTTATGCATACGGCAGACGGACCGAGGGCCGCTCGCCGCACGGACGTCCGGTGGGGTGGATGAGCCGGAGGGTCTTTTCATAATAGCAAGATCAGCGCTCGCCGCGTTGTTCGTGACGGCCGCCAAGGCATTCCGCGAGAAACGTCTCGGCCGTTGCCCAGAACTTCATGCGGTTCTGGGGCCTCGAAATCCCGCTCCCTTCGTCCGAGAATACGAGATACTCGCAGGGCACGCCGTTCCCCTTCAGGGCAGCGACGATACGCTCCACGTCGGGGGTTGGAACGTACGGGTCCCGCGCGCCGTGCGCGATCAGAAGCGGAGAGCGGATCTTGTCCGCCTCGAAGAGCGGCGAGCGCGATCTGAGAAAACCGGCGTCGGTCTCCGGGTTGCCCACGCGCTTGAACAGCGTCGTGCGCGCCGGTCCCCAGTAGGGCGCCACCGCGTTCACCCATCCCAAAAGGTCGCACGGTCCGCTGATGTCGACGCCGCAGCAGAAAAGGTCGGTCGTCGTCAGCGCGGAGAGCGCAGCGTAGCCGCCGTAGCCCGCAACGCCAAAGACAGCGATCTTTTTCGGATTCGCGATGCCCCGCGCGACCGCCCATTTGACGGCGTCGACGAGGTCGTCCTGCATCTTTCCGCCCCATTCCCTGTCGCCGGCGTTCATGAAATCCTTCCCGTAACCGCGGGAACCGCGATAGTTGACCTGCATGCAGGCGTATCCTCTATTCGCCAGGAGCTGCACCTCGGGGTCATACCCCCAGTAATTGCGCTGCCACGGGCCGGCATGAACGTGCACGACGAGCGGAAGATTCCGGTGCTTCTGTGCCGCCGGATAGGTCAGATACCCATGGATCGGGAGACTGTCCCTGGCCGTGAACGTTACCGGCTCCATACGCGCGAGCACATAGCTCTTGAGATCGGGTATCTCGTCGAAGAGAAAGCTCCCCCGTTTGGTTCTTCGGTCGTAGAGATAGTACGAGGCCGCGTTCACGTCCTTCCTGAAACTCACGACCCAGGTCGAATCGGACGCGTCCGTGCTTTCGAATTCCATATCCCCGTGATCGAGCCGTTCGGCCGCCTCGAAGTCCGGGCGGAGCGACTCGTCGAGAACGGACCATTCGATGTGCTCGCGGGCATAGGCGACGGCCTGCATCTGATAGGTGTCGACCTGCAGGAACACCGATACGATCTCCGATTTCGGATCCTGCGCGATGACGTCCACGGAGCTGTCGGCAATCGCAACCTTGACGAGCCGCCCCGTGTTGAATCCGCGCGCGTCGAGACAGTAGAGACCGCTGCCGTCACGGGTGAACTTGAGCACGCCGCTCGAGGCAATGTCCTCGTAGTTCCAGGTAAGAAGCCTCCGCCACGGAGCGCTCCCGTCCTTCCGGACGATGAGATGGTATCCACCCTGGGGGCGCGAGGCGAGAGCCGCCCGGATCACGAAATCCGGGTCGGCGAACCATCGGGAAACAGTGCCCGGGTTCTTCGCAATCATCGTGAGCGTGCCCGTCTCGAGGTTGAGCCGATAGGCATTCGCCGCCTTCGCGCCTGCACGATTCATCGTGATGATAATATCGTGCGGAAATCTCTTTCCGTGATCGACAATTCCGACCCACATGCTGTCGAACGGAGTGAAGTCCCTGTTCTCCCCCGTGTCGACGTCGATGCCGTAGAGCCGCCAATTGTCGTTCCCTTTCAGATCCTGGAGGTAGAGGATGTGCCGATTATCATACGCCCAGAAGTACTTCTGGATTCCCCGGTCCGCATCGTGAGTCACGGCACGGTCGTCGCCCGCGCCGATTGTCCGCACCCAGACGTTGAGGACGCCGTTGTACGGCGCAAGATAGGAGAGTCTCCGCGCATCGGGGGATACGGCGGGCAGCGTTTTCACGGGGTTGCCGAAGAGGACCGCCGTTGGTATGAGCTTCGGTTCCCGCTGAGCGCAGGAGGAGGCGAGAACGCCCATTGCGAGACAGATGACACTCTTCCAACCGAGGGATGTACGGGTTGAATACTTCAAGCCTTCTCTTCCTTTTCCGCGAGCCACCGCGCGCGGCACCATGGGCGCTATTTTAGTGGGAGAGCTCGGGAGCGTCAAGCGCTACCTCTTTATATGTTCCCGGGATAGAAAAGTTTCAAGATTCTCGAGGGAGCGCTCCGCATAGAGCCTCTTGCGCTCGGTGCGGCGGGCCGCAAGGGCGGGCAGAATTCCGAAGTTGGCGTTCATCGGCTGGAACGGGCTCCCCCCCTCGATACAATGGCGCTGGAGAGAGCCGAGGAGCGTCTCCCGCGGGAAAACGAGGGGCGGCCCCCCGTCGAGGAAACGAATCACGTTGCAGGCGGCGACGGCTCCATGGGCGATCGATTCCATGTACCCTTCGACCCCGACGATCTGCCCGGCAAAGAAGACGCCGGGGCGCTTTCGGGACATCTGCGCCGCGTCGAGCAGCCGCGGCGCATCGATGAACGTGTTCCGGTGGACGGAGCCCCAGCGGAGAATCTCGCTCGCCGTGAAACCGGGGAGAATGGACAGGAGCTCTTCCTGCGCCTTCCGGGTGAGCCTCGTCTGGAACCCAACGAGGCCGAAGAGCGCGCCGTCGCGCGTCTCCTGACGGAGCTGAACCACGGCGTGAGGCTCCTTCCCCGTTCTCGGGTCGGGGAGCCCTTTCGGCTTGAGCGGGCCGAACCGAAGCGCGTCATACCCCCGCGCAGCGATCACCTCGACGGGGAGACAGCTCTCGAAGCAGCGTGTTTCCTCGAAACCGCGCTTCTCCGCCTTTGGCGCCTCCCGGAGGTATTCGACGAGGCGCCGGTATTGCTCCGCGTCCAGAGGAATGTTCCAGTAATCGTCTCCTCCCTTGCCGTACCTCGACGCACGGTAGGCGTAGGCAGGATCGATCGATTCGGAGCTGACCGAGATTGCTATCGCATCGTAAAAGAATAGATGTTCCGCGGAGAAGTGGTCGGCGATCGCCTCCGACAGCCGCTCCGAGGTGAGCGGCCCGGTTGCCATCACCGAGCACGGTGCGAGTTCCATGTCCGTTTGCTCGCGGCGCTCGAGGCGGATGAACCCATTCCCCTCGATCCGTGAGGTGACCGTGCGCGAGAACAGCTCGCGATCGACCGCGAGCGCGTGCCCGGCTGGAACCCGGCTCTCCTCGGCGGCCTCGAGGAGGAAACAGCCGAGGAGGCGAAGCTCCCGCTTGAGAAGGCCCGAGGCCGTCCCGGGATCGTCTGATTTCAGGGAATTGCTGCACACGAGTTCGGCGAGATAGGGAGTTGCATGGGCCGGGGTCCGCGAGGAGGGGCGCATCTCGACGAGCGTCACCCGGACGCCCCGCGACGCGAGCTGCAGCGCGAGCTCCGAACCGGCGAGCCCGCCGCCGATGACCGCCGCTTCCCCCATCAGGGAGTGACCTCGTGACGGCACGAAGGGCATCTGAGAAAGCGGCCCTTCTTCTTGCTCTCCTTCTCGACGAGATAGGTCTTCGAGCAGCTCGGGCAGCGTTCACCCGTCGGCTTGTCCCAGCTCGCGAACGTGCACTTCGGGTAGTTGCTGCAGCCGTAGAATGGCCTGCCCCGGCGTGTTTTCTTCTCGGTAACCTGTCCGCCGCAGCCCTCGATAGGGCACGCGATGCCGAGCGTCACGGCCTCCGTGTACTTGCACGCGGGGTATTTCTTGCACGCGATGAAGCGGCCGAAGCGACCGTTGCGGAACACGAGCTCGCCCCCGCACTGCGGACATTTTCGCTCGATCACCTCATCGGCCTCGAGCGGCCGGGTGTAGCGGCAATCCGGAAAACCGGGACAGGCGAGGAACTGTCCGTTCTTTCCCCATTTCTTGACGAGCTTCTTGCCGCAGTTTGCGCAAATCTCTTCCGATTCCTCCTGCACTTCCTTCTTGAGCTCCGCGCGCTTTTCCTTGACGGCGTCGAGATCGACCGTGAGCGGCTCGTAGAAACGCTTCACGACGTCGCGCCAGTCGTCCTTCCCTTCCTCCACCTTGTCGAGCTCCGTTTCCATCCGCGCGGTGAAATCAATCTCGAAGATATCCCTGAAGAGCCCGTCGAGGGTCTTCCAGACTTTTTCGCCGAGCTCCGTCGGATAGAGCGTGGCGGTCTTCTTCGTGACGTAATCGCGGGCCTGGATAACGCCGAGGATCGTCGCGTACGTGCTCGGCCTTCCGAT
>DATCCP010000276.1:0-4069 GCA_036511215.1 Candidatus Krumholzibacteriaceae bacterium | reverse complement strand
CGTGAAGACGCTCTCGAGCGTGAGCTCGATGATTCTCAGAACCTTCACCTGCTCGGCCGTGAGGTAGTTCTCGGAGGATGGATGGGTGAACGCGAACACCCCGCCCGGGTTCAACGATCTGTGGGCGGATTCGAAGAACTCTCGCGTGTAAAAGCGGTTCCACTGCAGATTCACGGGAGGAGGAGAGTTGAGAATGATGCAGTCATACCGGTGCCCCCCGCGGGAAAGATAGAATCTCCCGTCCGTCGCGATGAATCTCGCTCCCCCCCCGTTCCGCGCGGACCGGACTCGGCCCTCTTCCGCGACGGCCGGTTCCGCGGATCCGCCCCCCGTGCCGCCGATCCCGAGCCCGAAGAGACTCCCGTCGAGCTCGACGCAGTCGATGCGGGTCACGGAGACGTGTTTGCGAGCCTCTTCCAATCCTCCGCCGAGAGAGCTTCCGATGAGGAGCACCGAGCGCGGATCGCGGCACATGAGAAGCGGAATATGGATCATCTCCTCCGTCCTCTCCGGCTCGGGATACGAAAAGAGCCTCCCCCCGCCCGCGAAGACGGACTGCACCTCCTTCTGGGCCGCCACCACGACCTCCCCGTAGCGTGACGCGTAGAACTTCTCTATGCGATAGCCCCGGTAGACCGATTCGATGCTCATGCGGTCGATCGCAGGGGACAGGGCTCCGAGCGCGAGGGCAACGATGAGAACCGCCGCGACCCTCCGGTACCGGGGAGCCTCCGTCGCCGGGGACGAAACGGCGGACAAGACGACGATCAGCGCCGCGATGAGCGCCGCCTGGAATTGCGAGACGTACACGATGAGGACGAGGGAAAAAAGGAGCGCACCGAAGAATGAGCCGGCCGCTTCCCACAGGTAGACCCGCGAGATCCCCCCGCGCAGCCCTCCCGTGCCCCCTCCCCAGAGGGCGCTCGCGACGTTGTAGACCGCCCCGTAGGCGAATCCGAACGGCGCGGTGACGAGGAGCGAGAACGTGAGCGCCTCTCCGAGCGGCGGAAGCGCCCCCGGCGGCCGCGCAATGAACCCCCTCCCGAGCCGGATCGCGATAACCGTCGCGGGCAAAAGAACCGCGAGCGTCCCGGCGAGCACGATGAAACGGTCTGAGCCGACGCCCCGCCGAAGCGCCGCGAGGCGCCCTCCGACAAGCGCGCCCGAGCCGACCCAGAACAGCCACCCGGCGAACAGAGCCCCCACGACGAACTCCGTTCCGGTAAAGAGCGGCATCAATTCCCGGATGAATATCGACTGGGCGCAGAGGGCACAGCACCCGAGGGAGATGATATGGATCGCTCTGAGCGGTTGGGCCTGCACGGCACGTGAACGGGGATTCTACGCCTCGTAGTAGTCGCGCTCGAAGGCTTCGTCGAAATCGTATACGCCGATGAAGTCGTCGATGCGGTCACCCTCGGTCTTGAGCAAGAGCCCCGCGTCGACGAGGTTGAACACGATGTTCCCGAAATCCTCCGTCCCGCGGACGCCCCAGAAATTGAGGACTTCCTTCGCCATCGGGCCGAACCGGGCGATCGCGAGCTTCCGAAGCCCGTCGCAGAGCTCTTCCCCCGATATATGGCGCACTTCGGAGATCTCGATCAGCACCGATTCGACGGCATCGATGACAAAGAGATACGCGTCCTCGTGATAACGCTCATCGAGCGAGCGTATCGTCTCGATCTTCGACGTCACCTCTTTGCGCAACTCGGCGAAATGGTCCATGGCGCCTCCCGATCCTGCTCCTTTCAATCATCCTACGGCGTTTCGCGCCGTCGCTCCATCTATTTCTTGATGACCGTATCTCTCTCCCACGCGGGATCGGGCTCGGGGTAGTCGATGACGTAGTGGAGTCCGCGCGACTCCTTGCGCATGATCGCCGATTCGACGACGAGGCTCGAGACGAGCGCGATGTTCCGGAGCTCCACCATGTCGTCGGAGATGCCGTACTCGGCATAGATACGCTCCACCGTTCCGAGAATCTGCGCGATGCGGTCGCGGGCGAGCCCGAGGCGGTTCTCCGAGCGCACGATCCCGACGTAATCCCACATGACCCTCCGCGTGAGATCCCAGTCATGGTCGAGAATGACCGTCTCGAGCGCCCGCGGATCCTTGACCTCGGGGAACACGAGATCGATTCCAACGAGGGCTTTCGGGTTCCGCGCCTCTCGCTCGAGCCGGGCCGCCGAACGGGCCCCGAGCACGAGCGCCTCGAGAAGCGAGTTGCTCGCGAGCCGGTTCGCGCCGTGGACACCGCTGCACGAGACCTCCCCGATCGCCGTAAGCCCCTCGAGATCCGTCCGTCCGTCCATATCGACGCGAACACCTCCGCACATGTAGTGGGCGGCGGGAACGACGGGCATCGGCTGCGCGCTGATATCGATCCCGAAGGCGAGACAGTTCTCGTAAACGTTGGGGAAGCGTTTCCGGAGCCAGTCGGCGGGCCTGTGCGTGATATCGAGGAGAACGTATTTGTCTCCGCTCTTTTTCATCTCGCTGTCGATGGCGCGGGCGACGATATCCCGCGGCGCGAGCTCCCCGCGCCAGTCGTAGCGCTTCATGAACGCCTCTCCCCTCAGGTTCCGCAGGATCGCCCCCTCGCCCCTGAGCGTCTCGGAAATGAGAAACGACTTCGCGTCGGGATGGTACAGGCACGTCGGGTGGAACTGCACGAACTCGAGATTCGCAATCGCGGCCCCCGCACGGTAGGCCATCGCGATTCCATCCCCCGTCGCCACGTCGGGGTTCGAGGTGTAGAGGTAGATCTTCCCGGCACCACCCGTCGCGAGCACGGTATGCCGGGCGAGAATCGCGTAGACGCGTTTTGATTGGCGGTCGAGCGCGTAACAGCCGAGGACGCCCCGCGCGGGGTGCCGAATGAGGTCGATCGCGAGAACTTCTTCCTTCGTCGTGATGCGCCCGTTCGCGCGCGTCGCGGCGAGAAGCGTCGTCTCGAGCTCGCGTCCGATGACGTCGCGGAAGTGAACGATACGGGGCGCCGAGTGTCCCCCCTCCCGCGTGAGCGCGAGGGAATCGTCGTCCTCGTTCTTCGTGAAGTGCACGCCGAGCTCGACGAGATCCCTGATCCGGGCCGGCCCCTCGCGGACCATGATCTCGACCGCTTCGCGTTTGCAGAGCCCCTGCCCCGCCTCGAGCGTGTCGGCGACGTGCCGCTCGAAGGAGTCTTCCTTGAGCGTTACGGACGCGATGCCGCCCTGGGCGTAGTACGTGTTGCTCTCGGCGCTCTTCTTCTTCGTGACGATGAGCACGTCGGCGAAGCGTGACGCCTTGAGGGCGAAGAAGAGCCCCGCGGCACCGCTCCCGAGCACGAGTATGTCGGTTTTGATGGTCTCCACGACGGCCTCCCTGCGGATTATCAATGATAGGGAATGGCGCCGGGCGCCGCAATACAAAGAAGTGCAATATGCAAGAAGCTTGGGAACCGGAATCCCGGAGAGCCGCAAAGCAATTGTAACAAATTGTAATATAATGCGTTACGGCAGCTTGCCCCCGGCGCGGCTTGGCACAATCATTGCGAAGAGTCCCCACTGACATCATGAAATGCCGGTCACGCTGTAGGAGGTTACCCAATGTCTGGAAAGGTCAAAGCCGCAGTAGTCGCCTCTGCATTGGTGCTGATCACCGTCGTCCTAAGCTGCTCCGAAGACTCGAACTACGACCAGAGAACGGTCGTCTATGTGAGCAGCATCAACAAGGACGCTCCCTTCCTCTGTGACGTTCTCTGCCAGGGGGACTCGATCTATGAGAAGGACCAGATCCACTTCAAATACAGTGACGACTTCGTCACCGAGGATTGGATCCAGGTCGTATTTACGAACAAGCCGTACAACTCGATCGTCGATCCGGACAAGGGATCGCTCGGAGATTTCCTCGTGACCGGCTATGACGTCGAATTCATACCGTACAGGGGCGCCCCGGTGCCGGTCCCGCCTTTCAGCGGCAGCACGAGCGTTCTCGTGCCCGCCGGCACCGCCGTTCCGGCGTCCATTCTCCTCGTCCCGTATGCCTTTAAGAACGTCGACCCGCTGCTCAGCCTCATGTACACGAA
>DATCCP010000275.1:0-3214 GCA_036511215.1 Candidatus Krumholzibacteriaceae bacterium | reverse complement strand
TGCCGCTGCGTGGATCTCGCGTGCCCGCATTGGTATCCGTGCTCGCTCGAGCACCAGCGTCACGGTCTCGAGTACCGGGCTCACTTTGGCGGGAATAGACCGAGGCTCGCGAGAATCGACCGATGCCCTGCGGAGCAATTCGTTGTGGAGCGCGCCTAGGCGGACAAGCTCAACCCCGGCTCGAGGGTTCGAACGTGCCCCGTTTAGTTCCAAAGGCCTGTTTTACGGGGTAATCCGCAATAACTAAAGTGCCACGTCCAAACCCCGACCTCTGAATCGGGAGTTTCTGCCCCTTAGGTGCCACCAGAGCGACAACGCCGCTCCGCAGGGGCGCCATCGCCTCTCTCAGAGAAGCGGTGAAGGTCGCGATCCCGCATCTTGTTGGCGGGTAGGTGCCGACAAGCCCGACGGAGACCGAACGGGGCTCGATCCGTGTCGTCTCGGCCGGGGCGCCGGCGGGATCGAATGACAGAGCGCTCGGTTCGACCTGCAAGCGAAATCACGCCTCGAAGGACGCTGTAGGGGTTGAAGGGTCGGTCGCTGCGGGCTGGACTTGCAGCCGGACCGTGATCTTGGTGCCGAGCGGGCCGGTGTCGATCGACCAGGCGTCGGCGAGTGCATCCACGATCTCGAGGCCGTGTTCTCCGTGGGGGCGCCTGGCGCGGAGGTTCTCGATGCTGAGGCGGCCGCCCGCGTTCTGGACTCGCAACTCTGCCCAGTCCCGAAACAGCTGTATCTCGATCCGGATCGGCTCGCGTTTGGAGCCGTAGAGGACGGCGTTCTTGACGAGTTCGCTGGCGACGAGCCGGAGGTTGAACGCGAATCTCGCGTTCTCGTGCTCCTCGAGTAGCGCGTCGACCGCGCGACGCGCGAGCGAGGGCGCCTCGGAAGAAGGCTCGAGCCGTACCCGTGACGTACGAACCGGACGGGGCACCCCGGCGACGTCGTGGGCCGCGTGTGCGCGCGCGCCCCGGCGGATCTGCGCCAGCACGCGCCGGAGCACGACGATCTGGTCCGCGTCGTAGAGGCGCTGGCCGTGGTCTCCGCGGTGGGGGACGACGAGTCGGTAGCGGCGTTCCCATGTCCGAAGGGTGCTCGGTGCGACTCCGAGCTCCCGGGCAACGGCTCCGATCTCGAAGAGGCCCGCGCCCCATCTGATCTCAGCCTGCTCGCGCTTAATCGGTTGGTTTTTCACGATCCCGCGGATTCTCAGTCTCCGCAACCAGTCCGGCCTCACCGAATTTCTCGACCACCTCGTAGGTGTCGGTGGATGAGACGATCCGCTCGAGCGTCAGGTCGGCGTGCCCCGGCACGACGACGAACGCTTTCGGGCTCGTCCGGACGGCTTCATAGTCGGGCAACGAGATCGCGATCCGTTCGGTGCACTCCTCACGAGCGCACTCGCACACGATCTCAAATGACTCGTTTGGCCTCACCCTGTCGGCCGCGCGTTGTTCCAGACGCTCGTTGAGCTCGCGGAACCAGTCCTCGTTCGCCGCCTTGCGGACGTCGCGGGTCATCTGACTGCCATGGCTGCTAGGGTGAACAGGAGTTGAACAATAGCTGTCAGGGAGGCCGAGAGCCCATGGTGCTTGCTTTCACAATTTTCGGAGTAGGCGGGATCGTCGGAATTCTGATCCTCGTCCTCATCATCGCCGCAGTCGTCTACTTCGTCCGCCGCGCATAACGCAGCCCGCGCGACTGACCGCGACGACGCGAGACGTGAAGGCGGTCAGGTCACGAACGATTCGCCGCATCGCAATGAACGATTCGTACACCTAGAGCCAGAGGAGAGAGAAATGCCAAAGAGCGGAAAGGTCACCGAGGCCAAGGGACGGATAGAAGAGGCGGCCGGAGCGCTACGCGACAACAAGCAGCAGCGCACCAAGGGGAAGGCCGACCAGTCCTCCGGGAAGCTCAAGCAGGCCGGGGAGAAGCTGAGCGGCGCAGCCGACGACCTCAAAGACGCAATCAAGAAGTAGCGCCACAGCCCTGTGGCGCGAGCACGAAGTTGTGAGTGCGAGAAGACCGTCGTATTCATCTCTCAAAGAAGGGACAGACCATGGAACTCAGCTCGTTGTCTGATGTGCTCATCGATGAACTCGGGGCTCTGTACAGCGCCGAGCAACAGCTCATTGAGGCGCTGCCAAAGATGGCATCGGCGGCGAATTCGTACGAGCTTCGGGAAGCGTTCGAGGCACACCTGGAGGAGACGCGCACCCATGTAGAACGGCTTCAGCAGGCGTTCGCCGACATGGAAATACGATTCACCCCTTCGAAGACATGCAACGCCATGCACGGACTCCTCCAGGACAGCGACGACATCATCGACGCGACTGGCGATTCTGTTGCAATCGATGCCGCACTGATCGGAGTCGCGCAACGGATCGAGCAGTACGAGATGGCGTGCTACGGCACAGCGCACGCCCTCGCAGACGAACTCGGCCTCGACACGACCAGCTCTCTCCTCAATCAGACACTTGACGAGGAAAGCAAGGCAAACAAGCTCTTCACGAAGCTCGCGGCAGGAGGTCGGCTCAGCAGCGGGATCAACCGCTTGGCAGCCACACGCCCTGACAGCGACCCCCCGGTTGAAGAGGAGGCCCCCAAGGCATAGAAAGCTCGCCTGTCTATCGACCAACGAACGCGGGCCCCTTCGACGGTCACGTCACAGTGTCAAGGAGCCTAACTCGCGGCCCGCGCCGCCCCCTCAGGGGAGCCCGGCGCGGGCTACGCGCACGTGGTCGACCATCTCGATCACTTGGCGCTTCCCGGCCTGAACATACAAGGGCTGCGCTGATCGAAGCGGCTGGCGTCTTGCCCGTCCGCTGGCCGAGCGGCTCACGAGCATCGGGTCAGGTCTCCGGCGACGATCACCGGCGGGAACTCAGCACCTTCGTCGGCCGAGCCTTCGACGCCCAGGATCTGCTCGAACGCGCTGCGTTCGTTCCGGAGGGCGAACCGACCGCACTCGCTGGGGCCGCCCGTGTCGTCGCTGCCGCGCCGCGGCCGCTCCGCCCTGCCGAGATCTGACCGCGAGTCGGTTTCTCGACGCAGCGCGTCACTTCGCTCCTCCAGGAGCCGATCTTCCACCGAACCCGCGAGGGCTACTACATTCTCGGCCTCCCGGGCTGAGAGCTCAGGCGCTTGATCGCGCCGACGAAAGGAAGCGAGGTTAGGTCCAATCCCTCGTGCCCGTTGCTGCCTCGTCGTA
>DATCCP010000274.1:0-3099 GCA_036511215.1 Candidatus Krumholzibacteriaceae bacterium | reverse complement strand
CCACATCCGCCTCACCGCCGGCCGACACTCCAAACACCGCCACAGGAACATGCACATCGGAATGGCAAGCGGCATGCCCGTTTCGGGGTATCGAGGATCAGGATCGTATTTCACTGGATGAGAGCGCGTTGCGCCGAAATGGCTCCCGGAAGGGCGGGAAAATGCGCGAGCGCCCCGGCAACGCGGGTGCCGGGCGGGAAACAGTGTTACCGCTTGATTCTGCCCATGTTGACGAGATTCTCGACGTGACCGACGACCTTCTGGTCGAACTTCTCGCTCTGCCGCTTGAGCTGCACGATGCTCTCATCGACCGAGAACGCGCGGCGGTACGGACGGTCGCTCGTCATCGCGTCGAAGCTGTCGGCGACCGCGACGATGCGCGCGCCGAGCGAGATCTCGTCTCCGGCGAGGTGATCGGGGTAGCCCTTTCCGTCGAGCCGTTCGTGGTGATGGCGGACCAGATCGCAGGCCGATTCGAGGAACTTCATGTTCTTGATGATATTGGCGCCGACCTCGGGGTGGCTCCGGACGATCTCCCACTCCTTCTCGGTGAGCTCGCTCGGCTTGTTGAGAATGTTCTCGTACACACCGAGCTTCCCGATGTCGTGAAGCGCCGCGCCGAAGCAGACGATCTCGACGTCCCGCTTCGTGAGCTTCATCTCCTCGGCGATCATCCGTGCGTATTCGGCGACGCGGTCCGTGTGACCGCGCGTGTACGAGTCCTTCGCCTCGATCGTGGAGACGAGCACCTTGATCGTCGAGAGGTACGTCGCCTGGAGCTCCGCATAGAGCCGCGCGTTCTCGAGGCCCGTCGCCGCGGAGGAGCAGATCGATCTGAAGAGATCGATCTCGTCGGGAGAGTAGTCCTGGCGGTTGACCTTGCCGCCGATGAACACGATGCCGATGAGCCGCGATTTCACGATGAGGGGGTAGCCGTAATCGAAGCCGAACCGGATCATGAACTCGGCCTCGCGCTTCGCGTCCTCGGGGAACGCGTCGTCCGCGAGCATGATGATATCCTGCTTGCCGAGGAGGTACTTCGACAGGCCGATCTCGCGCGCAAGCCGAACGGACTGGAGAACGGTGTCCGAAACGCCGCTCCCGCCGATGTAGGACAGGTAATCGTCCGTCTCGTCGAACGCATAGAAAAGTCCGACGGAGTCCACACCGAGCTGCCCGACGACGGTGAGGCAGAACACGTGAATGAGCTCGTCCGGATCGAGGAGCCTGTTGAGGTCCTGGCTCAGGCCGAAGAGCGAGCGCATGTCGAGGATCTTCTTCTTGAGCTCACGGTTGATGCGCGTGTAGTCGGCGTGCCCACGTTGCACCTCGTCCTCGAGGAGGACATTCTGCTCCCGGAGGTTTTTCTTGCGGTGCGCCTGCGTGAGGTAATTCTCGATCTTCGCGAGGATTTCCTTGAGGGAGAACGGCTTTTTGAGGTAATCCTGCGCGCCCGAGTGCAGCCCGCGGAGCATCGACTCGTGGATCGAGTCCGCCGAGATCATGATCACGGGCACGTCGCGGTGGATGTCGCGCGCGCGAATCTCGTCGCACACCTCGAAGCCGTTCTTCTTCGGAAGAACGACGTCGAGAATGACGAGGTCGGGCTGGCACCGCTCGTAGGCCAGGAGCGCCTCTTCCCCATCGGCCGCCGACTCGATTTCGTAGCCCTTGCTCCGCAAGGACTCGCTGAGTATCTCTATGACGTTGGGATCGTCATCGACGAGCAATATGTTGCCGCTCACGTGCCGCCTTTCTCTCAAAACGCAGGGACGCCGACAGGAACCGATTGGGCGATTTCCCTTTCCATGATCCGCGCGAATTGGGCGACGACTTCACGATCGTACCGCACGCAGTAGTTTTCCTTGAGCGTATCGAGCGCCTCGTGCCCGGAGAGCGCGGGCCTCGTCGGCCGCTCATGGATCATCGCCGCGTAACTCTCGACGACCGATATGATCCGCGCGCCGAGCGGGATCTCCTTGCCGCGAAGGCCGAACGGATACCCTTCCCCGTTGAATCGCTCGTGGTGGGTCCTCACAATGCCGACGACGTGCTCGCTGAATTTCATGCGCGAGAGCATCTCGGCGCCGTCCTCCGGATGCCTCTTGATGATCTCCCATTCCTCTTTCACCAGGTCGCGCGGGCTGCGCAGGATGAGATCGCTCACCTTGACCATGCCCATGTCGCGCAGCACGGTTCCGTAGATCAGATCCTTGAACTGTTCCTCCGCGTAATCCATGTTCTTGGCGACCATGCCGACGTACCGTGAGACGAATTCGGACGTGCCCTTGAGGAGCGTGTTCTCCTCGATGATCGAGATGAGCGTTTTGACGATGCCAAGCGTCCGTTCGTGCTCCCGCTCGAACATGAGGGCGTTGTCGTACGCCCCCTGGGCGATATTGACGAGAATGCGCAAGAATTCGAAATCCTCTTCCTTCATGCTCCTGCCGGCGATGCGTTTGCCGAGGAGCACGAGACCCGAGACTCCGTCCTTCGTGCGGAAGGGGCATACGTATTCGACTGCCTCTCTCCTGAGAATCTGCCTGGTGCCTTCCTCCATCGGGAAGGAATCGAGCGGGATCACGTTGTTCTCTCCCATCGTTCTCGCGAACGCGCTCGAGGGCACGACGAGCCGCGCGAGCGCCTCGATCTCGAGCCCCTTGGACATGACGGGCTTGAACGACTCCCCTTGATTCTCGAGGAAAACGGCGGATTCGACGCCGCCCTGTGCGATCGATGTGAGGAGGAATATATCGAGAAGCTTTCTGCGATCCCAGATTGCGTTGAAGTCGGCGCTGATCGAGAAGAGCGTCTTGAGCTCGAGGATGCGCCGTTTGAGCTGCCGATTGAGCTCTCCGACGGTCGCATCTTCTCTTTTTCGAGGCGCCGCCCCCTCGGATATCGATGCGGGTTTATTCGCCGACCCGGGGAGGGCCGCCGCGGCCGCACCGCCGAATATCTCGGTGATGATCTCCTCGGTGTCGCCATCGGGAGACGCGTTCTCACAGGACTGCGGGCCGGCCGTCTCGACCCCGCCCCCGGAGACGGGAGCGGGACCCTTCGGCTCGGCGGCGCTATCGTATGACATGAGGATTACGC
>DATCCP010000273.1:0-2048 GCA_036511215.1 Candidatus Krumholzibacteriaceae bacterium | reverse complement strand
GGCGCCCACGAGGTCGGGTCGCCGGAGACCATGATAGATATACCCACCCGTGATCGCCTCGCCCACCGGGTGGAGATACTCCTTGATGGGCGGCGTGAGCCCCGTCGTGTCGCACGCGGTCGGCGGGTTGTAGCAATGCGTCCCTTCCATGATTCTCCAGCCGTAGTTCCGCCCATCCCTGATAATGTCGATCTCCTCGACCGCGTCCTGCCCCACATCCCCCGCCCAGAGCGCGCCGGTCGCCGTATCGAAGCTGAACCGCCAGGGGTTGCGGAGACCGTAGGCCCAAATCTCCTTCTTGAGGCCGCCCGTGTCATTCGCATACGGATTGTCGGGCGGGATGACGTAATGCGTCGTCGCGGTCGTATCGTTCACGTCGATGCGCAGGATCTTGCCGAGAAGCTTGGTGCGGTCCTGCGCGTTGTTCTGCGGATCGCCGCCGCTCCCGCCGTCCCCCATCCCGATGTACAGATACCCGTCGGGACCGAAGGCGAGCATGCCGCCGTTGTGGTTGGTGAAGGGCTGAGGGATCTCGATTATCTTGAATTCGCTCGATGGATCCGCCGTGTCGGGATCGTCCGCGCGTACCTTGTAACGTGCGACGACGGTTCTGAGAGGATTCGGCGCCGTGTAGTCGATGTAGAAGTACCCGTTCTGCGCGTAGTCCGGATGAAACGCGAGCCCGAGGAGCCCTTCCTCGCCTCCCGAGGAGCTCAGCCTGAGCGAGACATCGAGAAAGGTCTTCGACGACGCGGCAGTCGAGTCGTTCGGAAACACCGCGATGATACCGGTCTGCTGGACGACGAACACGCGGTCGCTGCCGTCCCCACAGCTCGTAAGATATACGGGCTTCGAGAGGGAGAGATTGGGATAGGCGTTCACGAGCTGCTGGGCGCGGACACCGACCGCCACGATCATAAACAATAGCGGGAGGACGATTTTGCGGACGAATGCCATGGTGTTTCTTCTCCACGCGAGGGTCGGTGGAGTCGAACAGTACAGGAATTCTGCGCGCGGGTCAAGCGGACCGGAAGAGGCGCTGCGAAAGGAAAAGCTGGACAGGAGCCACGCGCGCAAACATTATATAGCCGTTATTGCGCCTGTAGCTCAAAGGATAGAGCAACGGATTTCTAATCCGTTGGTTGCAGGTTCGAGTCCTGCCAGGCGCGAGGATTCGGGGTCGGGCCCATCGGCCCGACCCTTTTCCCTTGCGAAAGCGCCGCGCGGGGCATAAAGTTAGATACCGATTTGCGGTGGACGTAGCTCAGCCTGGTAGAGCCCTGGATTGTGGTTCCAGTTGTCGCGGGTTCAAGTCCCGTCGTCCACCCCATTTTTATTTCAGGTCAGTCCATCGCGAGAACCCCGCCGCCCCGGAGGCTGGACTTGAGACATCCGATTTCGAGCACGTTCGCCGCACCGAAGCTTCTTCCTCTATTGTTCGTTGCCGCCCTCTCCCTGTCCTTTTCCTGCGGCGAGAAAAAGCAGCCGGCGCCCCAAACAAAGCCGGCGGCGCTCGATCTCGCGGGCGAATGGCGCAGCGACATCGAGAGCGCCGATCGCATCATCACGACGTCGCTGTACCGGATCGCGCAGAAGGGCGACACGATCGATCTCGAGCTCGTCTCGACGAAATCCCCCGCCGGCGCCGAGCTCGTCCCCGCGGCGATGTGGCTCAAGGCGAAAGGCGCGCGGCAAGATGACGCGCTTCGTTTCTCGGCGGTCTTGTGGATCGCCGGGAGAGACACGTGCACGTTTCAGATGCGGGGGGACATGGACATACGAGGCAGGCTCTTTCTCCATTTTCCCGGAGATCTCGGCGGAGAAAAGAGCCTGCCCTATACGCGGGTACTGTACCGGCCCGATGCCAAGCCAGAGTGATTACTTCAGGCCGTCGAGCACGTTCTTGATCGCCATGATATCCGGAATCACCGCCGGGTCGTCCGAGACCGACGCGTAGCGAATGATCCCCTTCTTATCGATGACGAACGCCGAGCGCTTCTCGACTCCGTTGAGGGGACCGAGCTTGTCGTGGAAGGCGCCGTACGCGG
>DATCCP010000272.1:0-4419 GCA_036511215.1 Candidatus Krumholzibacteriaceae bacterium | reverse complement strand
GCTCTATATCGTGCTCGTCGTATGCTTTTCCTATTTCAGTGTGAGGTACCGGGCGCCTCTCGAGCTCGTTCTCATCGCGTACGCCGCCCTTCTCCTCGGCGGCGGATGCAAGGCGCCGGCCGCGTCTCCGGGAGAGCCATGAACAAACGGAAGAATGCGATCATCGGCATCGGTTGTGCGATCGTCGTGCTTCTGCTCCTTTTTCCCCCGTGGTACCTCGTGAGCAGAGGAAGCCACACGCATGCCAAGCTTTCGCACGGATACCACTTTCTGTTCTCTCCGCCGTGCTGCAGCCCGCATATAGATCTCGTGAGATACCTCGTGCCCGTGGGCGTCGTGTGTCTCATGGTTCTCCTCGCATGCCTCGAGCTGAAAGAGGAGCATCGGCGGGAAATCGCGCCGGATAAAAGCCGTTGAAATGAATCTCTTTTCTATGCATTATGTGCCTGCGGTTTGACAGGTTCAAAGGAGCGAAGGTATGGAAGATGTCCGCAAATATCATATGGATACGCAGTGTGTGCATGCAGGGTTCAAGGCCGACGAGACCGGCGCCGTCGTCACCCCCATATACCAGGTTTCAACGTTTGCATTCAGGGACGTCGATCATGGGGCGGGGCTTTTCGACGGAAAAGGCGAGGGATATATCTATACGAGGATGGGTAATCCCACGATCCAGGCCGTCGAGCGCGCCGTCGCCGTTCTCGAAGGGGGCTACGGCGGTCTCGGATGCGCCTCGGGCATGGCGGCGATTCACACGACCTTCGCGGCGCTCCTCGGCGCGGGGGATCATGTGGTGTGCTCCGCGATTGTCTACGGGCCGACGCAGACGCTTCTTGCGAACGTCATGTCGCGCTTCGGGATCGAGTCGACGTACGTCGATACGTCCGATCTCGACGCGGTGAAGAATGCGATGCGGCCGAATACGAAGCTCGTTTTCGTCGAGACCCCGGGCAACCCCGTGCTCGCGGTCAGCGACGTCGCGGCTATCGCCGATATCGCACACCGGCAGGGGGCGAAGCTCGCCGTCGACAACACCTTCATGAGCCCCGTGCTCCAGCGGCCGATCCCGCTCGGCACCGACGTCGTCATACACTCGATGACGAAGTTCCTCAACGGGCACGCGGACGTCGTCGCGGGGATGATCGTCGTGAAAACGGAGGATGATTACCGGACGTTCCGCAGGATCCTCAATCAGCTCGGCGGAGTCATCGATCCCTTCAACTCGTTCCTCGTCGCGCGCGGGATCAAGACGCTCGCGCTTCGCATGGAGCGGCACTGCGCGAGCGCGGAGAAGATCGCGCGTTACCTCGAGAGGCATCCGAAGGTCGCGAAGGTCTATTATCCGTACCTCGAGTCGCATCCGCATCACGCTCTCGCGAAGCGGCAGATGAAGGGCGGGGGAGGGGTTGTGAGCTTCGAGCTCGCGGGGGGCATCGAGGCCGGTAAGACGCTTCTGAATTCGCTCCGGCTGTGCACGCTCGCCGTGAGCCTCGGCGGCGTCGAGACGCTCATCGAGCATCCCGCCTCCATGACGCATGCGTCGATGGGAGCTGCCGCGCGCACGCGGGCGGGGATTCCGGAGGGGCTCGTGCGGATATCCGTCGGCATCGAGAACGCCGACGAGATCATCGCGGATCTTGATCAGGGTCTCGAGAAGTCCAGAGGGTGAGGCGGCGCCTGTGCTCGTCTGGAATGAATACGTTCAGATCGTTATCGCACTCATCGTCATCATCGATCCGCTCGGGGCGATCCCGATCTTCATCAGCCTCACGGCGGCCCAGAAGGATGCGCAGCGGAAGCGCACCGCCTATGTCGCCTCGTTTTCGGTCGCGATCATTCTCGTCGTGTCGTGCTTTATCGGGGAATGGATCCTGAAGCTTTTCGGGATCTCGATCGCCTCGTTCAGGATCGGGGGAGGCGTTCTCCTCCTCCTCATGTCGATCGCCATGATGAACGCGAAGATCAGCCCGGCGAAGAGGACCGATTCCGAGGAGGAAGAGGCGCGCGGGAAGGAAAACGTCGCCGTCGTGCCGCTCGCGATACCGCTCCTGGCGGGGCCGGGCGCCATAAGTCTCGTGATCATCTACGCGGACAAGATCACGGGAGTCGTCAACACGGGTTTCCTTGTTCTGAGCTGCATCGTCGCGGCGACCCTCATGTGGGGCGCCCTGCGGCTCGCCGTTCCGATCTCGAAGCTCCTCGGCCAGACTGGAATCAACATCGCGACGAGGATCATGGGTCTCATCATGGCCGCCATCTCGATCGAGTTCATCGCGAGCGGCTACAAGGTGCTCTTCAGGTAACGCTCACTTCGTCTCCATCCCGAGCTGCCACGCGACAAACGCGAGATAATCGGCGTATTCGTTCACGACTTTCTGGAGCGGGGCGCCGATCCCGTGCCCGGCCTTCGTCTCGAAGCGGAGAAGCACCGGGTGTCCCGACGCGCTCGCCGCCTGCAGCCGCGCCGTCATCTTCATCGCGTGCGCGGGGTCGACGCGCGAGTCGCTCTCGGCGGTCGTGAGGAGGATCGCCGGATAGCGAACGCCCTCCCTGACGTTGTGGTACGGCGAATACTTGATGAGAAACGCGAACTCCTCCGCCTTGCCCGGATCGCCGTACTCAGTGATCCAGTACCGGCCGACCGAGAAGAGATGGTAACGCATCATGTCGAGAACGGGCACTGCGCAGACGGCCGCCGCGCAGATGTCAGGGCGCTGCGTCACGGTCGCGCCGACGAGGAGGCCGCCGTTCGACCCCCCGAAGATCGCAAGATGCGCCGGGGAGGTGTATTTGTGCTCAAAGAGCCAGTCGGCCGCCGCGGCGAAGTCGTCGAAGACGTTCTGCTTCTTATCGAGCATTCCGGCACGGTGCCACTTCTCGCCGAACTCGCCTCCTCCCCGGAGGTTGGCGATCGCGTAGATTCCGCCCATCTCGAGCCAGGGGACCGCGGTTTTCGAGAAGCCCGGCGTCATGGGAATGTCGAAGCCGCCGTAGCCGTAGAGCAGCGTGGGATTCGTCCCGTCGAACACGACGTCCTTCCTGCGGATGACGAACATCGGTACCTTCGTGCCGTCCTTCGACGGGTACCATACCTGTTCCGCCGTGTACGGTGAGGAATCGATCGTGGTTTCGACGTGGTCGTAGAGCGCCGTCTCGCCCCGCGCGACGTCGTGGCGGTACACGGTCTGGGGCACGAAGAACGAGGTGAATCCGAAGAAGCACTCGGAGCCGCTCCACGCGCCGTCCGCACCGTAGACCGTCCCGATGCCCGGGAGCGGGATCTCTCGGACGAGCTTCCCGTCGATGTCGTACTCGTAGAGCCGGCTCGAGGCGTTCTCGAGGTACGACACGAAGATCCGGTGCGCGGCCAAGGCGGCCTGCTCGAGCTTGGATTTCCCCTCGGGGATGATCTCCTTCCAGTCGTTCCTCGCGGGGTTCGCCGCGCTCACCTTGAAGATGCGGTAGTTCGGCGCGCCGTCGTCGGTCTGGATATAGAGGTCCCCGTCCCGAACCTGTCCGTAGAAGTGCGCGTCTACGTCCCCCGAGACGTCGATGAACGCGCCGTCCTTCTTCTCGAGGTCCTTGATGTAGAGGGCCGTCTTGCTCGCTGTCTGCGAGGCGTGGACGATGAGGAAGCGCCCGTTCTCCGAGAGATCACAGTCGAGCCAATCCTGCATGTTGCGTCCCTCGCCGAAGACGACCGGGTCGCGCGCCGGATCGGTTCCGAGCGTGTGGAAGCGGATGCGGCTATGGAAATTCTCTTCACCCTTCGGCACATCTCCGGGATTCGGAAAGCGGCTGTAATAGAAACCGCTCCCGTCGCTCAGCCACGCGACGCTGCATCCCCTCGTGCGCGGAATCGAGTCCGGGAGATTCGCGCCGGTGCCGACCACGCGTACGTGAAGCGTGCTCTGCTCGCTCCCTCCCTCGGAGAGCCCGTACGCGAGGAGCCGTCCGTCGTTCGACGGAAACCACCAGTCTACGGCGACGATTCCCTCCGTGCTGAGCCGGTTTGGATCGAGGAGGACCTTCGGCTCGCCGGCGGCCCCTTCTCGCCAGTAGAGGATCGGCTGATTCTCGCTCCCCTGTCGCTTCTGGAAGAAATATCTGCCTTCCTTCACCGTCGGCACCCCGATCATTCCGATCGAGAGCACCTCGGTGAGCCTCTTCTCGATGGCGCCCCGGAGGGGGATAGCGTCGAGAATCCGCCGCGTGAGCGCGTTCTCGGCGTCGATCCACGCCCGGACGCCGGGGTCCTCGATATTCTCCATCCAGCGGTACCGATCGGCGATCGCACGGCCGTGCAGCGTGTCGACGATCGTGACCGTCCGGGCCGGAGGGTATTGGTAGCTCGTGCCGTGTGCGTCTTTCACAGTGCCTCCAGGGTCTCCACTCGCAACAGTCATTGGCGAGGATACA
>DATCCP010000271.1:0-3855 GCA_036511215.1 Candidatus Krumholzibacteriaceae bacterium | reverse complement strand
AGCCCCTCGTAGGGCTTCGAGGTCTCTCCTCCGCGTATATTGATGATCGCATCCGAGTAGTTGAGATTCCCTTCAATGAGGCGCTTCTCGAGTCCGAAGCCGAATGAGAGGAGCAGCACGACGGACATCGTCCCCCAGATAATCGCGACGGTGGTGAGAAACACGCGCGTCTTCTGCGTCTTGAGATCGTAGAAAAATTCCCCGAATAACGTCGTCCACATGATCCGCTAGTACCTCAGGGCCTCGATCGGGTCGAGATTTGCCGCTTTGCGGGCCGGGAAATAGCCCGCCAGGAACCCGACGAAGGAAATAATCGCTATCGAAACGAGCGCGACGAGCGGGTCGATCGCGGGCGTGCCGAGCCCCTCCTTGGCCGACTGCGGCATCCTCTGCGCGATCGCGATAATGCCCCACGCAATGACGAAACCTATCGCGGCGCCGACGGCGGTGATGAAGAACGTCTCCGCGAAGAACTGCGTCATGATGACCCATTTCTTCGCGCCGACCGCGCGCTTGACGCCGATCTCCCGCGTCCGCTCCCGCACGACGACGTACATGATGTTGGAAACGCCGAGCCCGCCGACCCCGAGCGTCATCGCGCCCATGACGACGAGAAATATATTGAACGCGGTGAAGAAGAGCATGAATTGATCGAAGAACTCGGCCGTATCCCAGATGTTGATCGCGTCCTCGTCGTCGGGGTCGAAGACGTGCTCGTTTCCGAGCACGTCTCTGATATTCTTGACGACGTCCTTGGAATTGCTTCCTCCCGATTTATGCGTCGCCACGATGTCGCTTATGTACCGGTCCCCGAACATCGACATGTAAGTGCTCGAAGGGATAAAGGCACGCTCCGTGTCCCGGTAGTTGTAGCTCGAGTTCTGGACCTTCGCGCGCAGGACCCCGATCACCCGGAATGGAACGCCGTTCAGATGGACGAAATCCCCGACGGGATCGACACCCTTCCCGAAAAGGAACTCGCTCACCTGGTCCCCGAGAAAAATGACGCGGCGCTTCTCGGCGAGGTCGCGTTCATTGATGAAGCGCCCGCCCGGCTGCGGGATCTCGTTGCGCATATCGCCGTACTCGGCGTTCACGCCGGCGATGAGCGGACTCTTGACCTGCGTGCCGTGGCGGAGCACGCCGTCGTATTTCTCGTATTCCTCGCTGATCTGATCGAGCCCCGGGATGCGCTGTTTGAGAAGATTGACGTCCGACTCCTGAAGCATGATCCCGCGGTTCACGCCGAATCCTTTGTATGGCTTTGTCGTCGATCCCGGAAATATGAGGATGATCGCGTCGCCGAGCCCCCGGAAGTTCGTCATGTTCTGGCGCTTGACGCTCGTGCCCACGGCCATCATGATGACGACGGCGGCGGTCCCCCACACGATGCCGAATATCGTGAGCATCGTGCGCCGTTTCTGCGCGCGCATGTCGCTCCAGAACTCCCGAAAGAGGGAGAGAACGTACGCGACGTTGACGACAAACGATCTCAGCGCGGCCATCAGATCTTCTTTTCCGGTTTCTCGAAAACTTCCTGCTTGTCCTTGAGCCCCGACTTCACCTCGACGCGGATCGCGTCGGAGAGCCCGGTCTTGATGAGCACCTTCTGGCGTTCCCCTTTCGGGCCTGGAACCTCGACGTAGGTGCTGTCCCCCTTCGTGTACACGACGCGCTCGGGGATCGTGAGCACGCTGTCCGCCCGATTGATGATGATGTCGGCGTTCGCCGAATAGCCCGCGCGCAGGAGCGCGATCTTCGTATTCGAGATCGAGATCTCGATCGGGAACATGCGCGTGTTGTTCTCCTCTTTCGCCTTGAGCGAGATCTTCGTGAGCTTGCCGGGGATCGATGTGCCCGGGATCGCGCCGATCTTGATATCCACCGGCATCCCGACCGAGAGCTTCCCGACGTCGATCTCATCCACCGTCCCCTTGAAGATGAGGCTGTCCATGTCGGCGATGGTCATGAGGACGGTGCCCTCCTGGTACGAGGTGAGCGGCACGACCGGATCGCCGAGGTTGATGTTCTTCTCGAGCACGAACCCGGCGATGGGCGCCTTGATGAGGGCGTCGATTTCCCGCCCGGCGATGCTCGCGTGCCCCTTCTCGATGAGCTCGAGCCGCTCGCGGCTCATGTTGAGCTGAAGCTTCGCCTGGTCGTAGTTCTTCTGCTCCTCATCGAAATCCTTGTCCGATACGAGCCCCTTGCTCAGGAGGTCCCGGGACCGTTCGATCGTCCGCTCGAAATTCTTGAACGCGATCTCGTCCATGTCGACCTTGCGTCTCGCATCCGCGAGCTCGAGGGGAGTCGGATCGGGCTGGATCTCGATGAGCGGCTCGCCCGCCGTCACCTTCTGGCCCGGCTCCCTGTAGATGCGTTTCACGACGCCCGAGATCTTCGCCTTGACCGAGATCTCGTTGCGCGGCACGATCGAGCCCACGGCGAGCGCCTTTTCGACGACGTTTCCGCGCTCGACCTTGACCGTGCCGCCGGACCCTTTGGCCGAGCCCTTTTTCCGCATTACGGCAAATCCGGCGACCACCGCGAGCACGACAACCGCAACCGCAATCCAGACAATGAGTTTCCTGCTCTTTTTCTTCCGGTTCATAGCGACTCCACCGCCGTGTGAGGGGTTACAACCAGTATTCTATTGAAAATTACGGATTTGCAGGAAAATAGTTCCACGCAAAGGGATGGATTTGCGCGGATTCAGACGCGAGAGCCTTCGAGCCTGGGCGGCGCGACAGAACCTTGCGGCAGCCGCGCCGCCTCGACTCGAACGATAACCCGCTATCGCTCCCCGAAAGGGCTACTTGCTGATGAGCCCCTTCGCCTTCCAGGTATCGAGCCTGGTCTTGAACTTCGCCGAGAGCGAATCGTCGGGATACACCAGCATGTACTTCGCATACATCTCCTTGGCGTTCCCGTAGAAACCGCCCTTGGCGTACAGATCCCCGAGATCGGCGTATACCCATGGCATCTCGCGCTTCACCCGTCCGTCGTCGATGGAGACGAGCTTCTGGAGCGCGAAGATCTGTCCCTGGTTGTTGCCTGCCTCACGTTGCGCCCGGAAGAGTATCGTAAAGAGGCCAAAGTCGTTCGGACGGTACTGCGCGACGTTCCCGAGATACGTGGCCGCGTCGAACGGTCTGTGAGCCGTGTAGAAAAACATGCCGCGCTGGTAATCTATCTCGGGTTTCGCCATGATCTTGGTGAGATCGGGCGTGTCGAGGATGTTGAGCCCTGCGTTGAGCTTTCCGGCGTCGGCGAGAACCCGCGCGAGCTGGAAGAAGCCCTTGAGGTACTCGCCGTCGAGACGGTACGCCTCGAGGAGCGCCGCGCGGCATTCATCACCCTTGTCCCGAAAGCCCTCGGCGACCGCGAGCGAAAAATAGAGACCCGGGTCGTCCTTCACGGTTTTCGTGAGCTCGCTGTAGATCGCCGCGGCGGCCGCGTAGTGCTTGGCTCCGAGGGAGTCCTCCGCCTGAATCATGCTCTGCCACTTCGCCGGCATCGGGCCGTTGAGACCGGCGGGACTGGCGAGCGCCTCGCTGATGACGCCGCCGTAGTACCTGAGATCCATCGGGACCGTGTTGTTCCGGGTCGAGAGATTCACCGTGACGAGATTCGCTTTTACATTCCGCGCTTCGAGGTCCCGGAGGAATTGGAGGAGCGTTTTCGTACCCGTGCGGTACGAGGAGTCCTCGGCCTTCAGCGCAGGGAAATAGTCGAGGTTGATGTCGATGATGGCGGTTTCCCCAGGTGCGAGCGCGAGGTCGGCGAGGCTCGTGATCACGAGGGGTACGCCCGCGATGGCCCCCGTGATCACCTTCCCGTCGGCAAACAAATCCT
>DATCCP010000270.1:0-4364 GCA_036511215.1 Candidatus Krumholzibacteriaceae bacterium | reverse complement strand
CACCGAGATGAAATGATTCGCGAGCAGTACGACGTCTTCCGGGCGCTCCCTGAGCGGCGCGAGCTTGATCGGTATGACCTGGAGACGATAGTAGAGATCGCTCCTGAACTTCCCCTCGTCGATCGCGCTTTTGAGATCCCGGTTCGTCGCCGAGATGATTCGCGTGTTGACACGGAGATCCTTCACCCCCCCGACGCGGCGGAACGTTTTGTTTTCGATGACGCGCAGCAACCGGCTCTGCAGCGTAATCCCCATCTCGCCGATCTCGTCGAGAAAGATGCTGCCCCCCTCGGCGAGCTCGAAAAGACCCTTCTTGCGATACTTCGCGTCGGTAAAGGCGCCCCGTTCGTGACCGAAGAGCTCGCTCTCGAGGAGCGTCTCGGGAAGCGCCGCACAGTTTATCTCGAGGAACGGGTACTGGGCACCGCTGCACTCGTGGATCGCGCGCGCGACGAGCTCCTTGCCGGTGCCGCTCTCGCCGTGGATGAGAATCGTGCTCGCCTTGCTCGCGCCGATCTTCTTGATCTTCTCGAACACCTCCTGCATCACCGCGCTGCGGCCGATGAAGTTCTTGAAGCTGTATGCCTCACGCTCGCGCTGGTGGATGTCGCCGAGCTCCGCCCGCATGACGCTCGTTTCGAGCGCGTTGCGAAGAGCGATCTTCATCTTGTCGAGCTGGAAGGGCTTCTGGATAAAATCGTAGGCGCCTCCCCTGATGGCCTCCACGGCGGTCTCGATCTCTCCGTAGGCCGTCATCATGATAACGGGAACGGCGGCGTCGATATCCTTGATCTTCCGGAGCACCTTGATCCCGTCCATATCGGGAAGCTTGAGATCAAGGATCACGCAATCGGCGGGGTCGTCCTCGAACTTCTTGATCCCCGCCGAGCCGCTCGCCGCCTCGTCGACCTCGAACTCCACGTTCGTGAGCGCCTCGCCGAGCGACCAACGTATCGCTTTCTCGTCGTCGATAATGAGAATTCGCTTACCCATTGCGCAAACCTCACTCCATTGCCCGCACCGCGGCGCGCTCCGCCCTGACGAGCGTCTTGCGCGGCAACTCGATGAAGAAACTCGTGCCGCTTCCCGGAACGCTCCGGTGATAGATGCGGCCGCCGTGACTCTCCGCGATCTTTCTCGAAATCGACAGCCCCATCCCCGTCCCCTCGGGTTTCGTCGTGAAGAAGGGGTTGTACAGCCTGTCCGCGATTTCATCGGACACTCCACTGCCCGTGTCGGCGAGCTCGATCTCGATAAACGCGGGATTGGCCGCCTCCCGCGCATAGACGTTCAAGCGCCCCCCGACGGGCGAAGCCTCGATGCCGTTGAGGGCGATATTGAGAAGGACCTGCTTGATCTGATCCCCGTCGAGGAGAACCCGGTCGTCCCGGAGACGGTTCTCGAAATGAAGCGACACGCCTCGGCCCCTCGCCGTGTCCGTCAGGAGCCCGAGCGCGTCCTCGACGAGTCTCGAGAGCGCGATCTCCGTGGGGCGCGGGGAGACGGGACGCGCGAAATTGAGGAGGTTCTTGATGATATCGTCGAGCCGCGCGATCTCGTCGAGAATGACCGCCACGAATTTCCCCTTTTCCTCGTCGGCGCCGAGCCGCTCCTTGAGCACCTGCGCCGTCGTCGCGATTCCGGTGAGCGGATTGCGAATCTCGTGCGCGACGCCAGCCGAGAGCTCGCCGAGCGATCGGAGACGGTCCGCGCGTCTGAGCTCCTCCTCCATCGCCTTGCGAGCGGTAAGATCCTCGAAGATCCCGATAACGGTGCTCCCGTGATGGTCATCGAGCTTCACCGTCGTCGTGTTGAGCCGCACCGGCATCGACGGGCAACCGCGGCGCTGGAGCGTGCACTCGAAAGAGGAGTTCCCGCCCCCGCGCGCGAGAAGGTGTTCGAAGAGCCCCCCGCTTCCGAACGGATTGGTGAAGAGCCCGTCGAGGAACAGTTCCTCCTCCGAGCGCGGTCCGATGAGTTCGCGAGCTCCGCCGTTAAGAAATGTCACCCGGCCGTCGCGGTCGGTCGTCAGGACGCCACTGTTGATGTTCTCGATTACCGCCTCGTTGAAATCCTTGAGATTCCTCAGGCGACTGATGTTGACCGCGTTTGCGACCTCCTCCGTCAAGATCGTCTGAATCGTGTTGATGAAATGGTAGTCCTTGAGGTACCCCTTCCGCGACCGGTAGACCTTCTTGATGAGGAGGAATCCGAGCCAGCGCCCCTTGTAGAGGAGCGGGACAACGCTGCTCTCCCATTGCCCCGTCATCTCGAGACAGGTCCTCGTGCGGGGCCCTCCGCAGCTTTCCAGGGTGAACATCTCGGAAGGCAGCGTATCGTCCCGCTGCGCGGCGGTCAGCGCGCCGAGCGCCGTTTCGAGGAGCGCACCGTCGATCTGATACGACGTACGCACGCTGAGCAGCTTCTCATTGTTGCTGAAAAGGAGCAGTCCGGCGCCCGTGGCCTCGAGATATCTGCAAAGCGCCATGAGAAACCGGTCGAGCGCGTCGCTCCAGTTTTCATTCGAGCTGATATCCCGCCCCATCTGGTAGAGCACCCGAAGCCGGGTGACGTGGCGGTTGAGAGATTCGTTCGTCTTCGACAACTGATCGTTGATCGCGAGCAGCCGCTCGTTCAGGTCCTTCGTGCTCTCTTCGAGCCTCCGGTTCTCACGCATGACCCGCTCGAGAACCCCCTCGTTATCGCTCTTCATGCGCGCGTGCTGGGCCGCCGCATCGACCGCCTCCCCGATCTTGAGCAGGTCGAAGGGCTTCAGAATGTAGTTGAACACGTTCATCCGGAGCGCCTCGATCGTGCTTTCGAGCGACGCGAAGGCGGTCATCATGATGCATTCCACGTTCGGGTTTGCGCGCTCGATCGGCTCGAGGAGATCGAGTCCGGTGCGATCGGGGAGCTTCAGATCGATGAGGGCGACGTCGAAGCGCTCCCGCTCCGCCTCTACAAGCGCCTCCCCGGCCGTTTGAGCGGTCACGACGCGGTAACCCCGCTCCGTGAGAAACTGTTCCAGGATTTCGAGTATCGGCGCCTCGTCGTCGACGATGAGAACGGAGCCTGATGCATGCAGGGCCTTCTGCGGCATGTACCACCTGTGCGAGGGCGAAAATCGACGGAAATCAGGATGAAAGCCTCGAACGGATATACCGATCGAGAATCTTCTGCGAGCTCTCCGGAACGAGCGTGAAGAAGATGGCGACGTTGTATCGTGAAACGCCGGGACTCTTTTTCTCCGGCTCCACGCGCACGACGACACCGTCGCACGCTACCGGCGATTCTTTCTTCTGCGTTCCGGGGTCGGGAAGGACGAGCTCGAGCCGGACCTTCGTCAAGGGCGAAAAATAATAGGGCGACTCGAAGTAGATCCCGTTCGTGCTGATGTTGAACGCTTTGCCCTTCGCCTCGGCCGGGCCCCCCCTGACCGTAACCGCCAGGTTCGCCTCGACCCGCTGTGCTCTGCGACGTTCTTTCGATGTCATAGGGACGCCGTTCGACCTCCCGCTCGCGCGTTAGGGTTCCTCAGCGTTTCTTCTTCTTATGCCTGTCCTTGCGGAGGCGCTTTTTCCTCTTGTGCGTCGCGATCTTTTTCCGTTTCCGTTTCTTCCCGCTTGGCATCGTTCCTCCCTTACTTATTCACGAGAGCCTTGAGCTCGTTCGATGCCTTGAAATAGGGAACGAGCTTCGCCGGAACTTCGACCGACGAGCCGGTCCGCGGATTGCGCGCCTTCCTTGATTTCCTGCTCTTGACCTTGAAGCTCCCGAAGCCCCGCAGTTCGACCTTATCGCCCTCGGCGAGAGCCTTGATGAGATTGTCGATGATGAGATTAACGACGATGTTCGTGTCCTTCTTGCTGAGCCCCGTGTCTTTCGAGATTTCCTCGACGAGATCTGCCTTTGTCATCTCTTTCACCCCGCTCCTTGTTTGAAGGTCCCCGTGCGAGTGAGCTCCGAAGGGCATTCACTCAGAACGTGTGTGGCGTGTGTAATGTCTTCACATTGCTAGCATACCGTACCGTGATTGTCAAAGAAATTTTTCCCGCGGCGCCCGAACGGCGGCGGACGGATCGAATGAATGCGGAATCGAGTTGTTGCGCACGAGCGGCGAAGTGTGGTATCATAAAATTAAAGTTCCCCGTTTGTACCGTGTACCCCTCGACGGTGGGTTTCTACAACACGTGAGGATGAGAAACACGTCAGGGACAACTCACGGGTAAACAGGGAACTTTCCGCGTGCACCGGAAGTCGAGATCAAGAGTTGTGCCATTCGACGCTTCACCCAGCATAACGGCCTATTGCATTATAGATAAACGAGATACAAGATGTCTGCGAACGGACGGCAGACGGGTCCC